>NZ_FNJS01000038.1:0-42717 GCF_900104405.1 Arthrobacter sp. ok909
CCCGGACGACGTCGGCGAAGGCCTGCATGGTTTCTTCCAGCGGTGTCTCGTAGTCGTAGCGGTGGGCCTGGTAGAGGTCCACGTAGTCGGTCTGCAGCCGCTTCAGCGAGCCGTTGATGGATTCCGTGATGTGCTTGCGGGACAGCCCGCGGTCATTCCGGCCCTCGCCGGTGGGGAAGTAGACCTTGGTGAAGATCTCGACGCTTTCGCGCCGCACACCGGCTAGAGCTTCACCGAGCGTGTGTTCTGCGCGGGTGCCGGCGTAGGCGTCGGCGGTGTCGAAGGTGGTAATGCCCAGATCCAGGGCCTGCCGGACGCAGGCCCTGGCCTCGTCCTGGTCGATTTGCTCACCGTGGGTGACCCAGTTCCCGTAGGCGAGTTCGCTGATGTACATGCCGGAGGAACCAAGTTTGCGGTATTCCATGCTGATGGTGCCTTCCATATCAAGATATTTATGGCCGTATTCCGGTGTGCGGCTGCGCCATGTGTGGGACGCCGGCCTATACCAGTGGCGTGATCGTCAGGCTCTCGAGTGTTGCGGAGCCGCCGTGAGCGTAGATGGAGACTCGGGTGCTTGTTTTGTCCGGGAAGATCAGGTCCGTAAGCACCAGTTCGCCGTGTTGGGCGAAGACCTCTACGGAGCAGTTGTCCACGTAGATCTTCAGGCTGTATCGGCCGTCCCGTGCGTAAATTGGCGCGGTGTCGACGGAGGCGAATCCATCATGGAAGCCGGTGTCGCCCGAGGCGGTCCGGTCGAGGATGAGTCGGCCCTGGGCGGGATTGATGCCGATTCGGGTTCCTTCCGTGCCGCTCCCTCGAACGATGAGGCCGAATTCTTCGGCCGTCCCGGGCGTGAACTCGGCTTCGATGAACTGAACCGTACCCGTGACGGCTGGGATCGGGCGTGTTTCCTCTGCTAAATGGACGGGGCCGTCCTGAACTGCCGGCCCCTGATCGCGGCATACGACTTCCTCCACGACGTTCTGGACTAGTCTGATGCTGCCGCCAACTGTGGCCAGGGAGAGCTCCCGGGGGAGAGACATGGGGCTCCGCCAGGGTGAAGTCGGGATCTGATTGGCGTAGTCCCAGTTGTTCATCCAGCCGATCATGATCCGCCTGCCGTCGGGGGCGTCGCTGAAGGAGACGGCGGCGTAATAGTCCCGTCCCCAGTCCAGCCAGTTGTACTCCTGGAGGAGGTCGGGGTCCTGCTCCCCGCAGGTGACGGTGGAGTCGCAGGTGAACTGGACGCCGTCGAAATCTCCCGTGAAGTACTGCCCTGCTGAACCGCCATTCGGACCGCCGGGGTTCAGGTTCACCGTGAGGACCCATTTCAGCTCCAGTGGATTGCCGTCCACCGGCAAAGCAAACAGGTCCGGGCACTCCCAGATGCCGCCGGTGGCGTTGGCGGGGCCGAAATCGCTGAGGTATTCCCAGGCTTTCAGGTCCTCGGACTTGTAGAGGACTACTTTGTAGTCGTGGGCTTCGACGGCCGCCATCACCCAATAGGAGCCGGCGCCGCCGTCATAACGGAAGACTTTTGGGTCACGGAAGTTGGCTGAGTTGCGGCTGAGCACGGGATTGCCCGCGTATTTTTTCCAGGTGAAACCGCCATCCAGACTGTAGGCCAGCGACTGCGCCTGGACGCCGAACAAGGGCGACGCTTCCTTGTAGGCGCTAGTGTAAATGGCCACCAGCGGGGGCGCCGTCTCGGTGCCGAACCCGCTGCTGTTTTGGCTGTCGAATACGATGCTGCCGGAGAAGATGTCCTCCTGCTCGTCGCAGGCAATCGCAACAGGCTGTTCGGTCCAGTCGGTGAGGTTCGCCGACGTGGCGTGGCCCCAAGACATGTTTCCCCAGGTGTTTCCGAAGGGGTTGTTTTGGTAGTAGAGGTGGTAGAGGCCCTGGTGATGGATCAGGCCGTTGGGATCATTGAGCCAGGTGTCTCGGGCCGTGTAGTGCAGGGCGGGCCGGAAAGCTTCCGGGTGTGTGGTGGTCACGGCCGTCATGGGAGGTGCACTCGTTTCAGGTTCGGAATGGGGAAAGGGAAGAGCCAGAATCTGACGGTGATCGTCAGATTGGCCGCAGTGTTGGTGACGGAAAGGGGGTCAGCCGACCAGGGCCTGCATTTCCGCCAAGGACGGCAGGTCCGCCCCTGGACGGCCCACCGTAATGGCGGCTGCCATGGATGCCATGCGGGCGATTTGTTCGAGAACGTGCGGAGCCAGGCCCTCGCCTCCTCTGGTCAGAAGCCCCAGGATGAGGGCCGCCATGTAGGCATCCCCTGCACCGATGGTGTCCGCGACAACGGTTTCCACGGAGGGGACAGTGATTTCCGTCTCCGCGGTGAGCAGGAAGGATCCTTCTGATCCGCGGGTGACCACGACCAGATCCGTGCCGAGTCCGTGTATGTGGCGGGCAGCCTCCTCCGGCGATTTGCGCGGATACAGCCATGCCGCGTCCTCGTCGCTGAGTTTCACGACGTCGGTGAGGGGAACGAGGTCTTCGAAGATGGTTCTGGCTTCGTGTTGGCTGCCGAGCAGTTCGGGCCGGATGTTCGGGTCATAGGTGACGGTGCTGATTCCTGCGCAGTGCTGCAGGAGGGATTTCACGCCTGAGGCTCCCGGTGCGAGGAAGCTGGCGATTGACCCGGCGTGCAGGAGCGTGGGCAGGTACGTCGGGGCAACCGATGGGAGCTCCCAGACGAGGTCGAAAGAATAGCTTGCGGACCCGTCGTCGGCCAGCGTTGCTGTGGCGGTCGATGTAAAGGTGGCGGACTGGCAGCCCGGAAGGATATGGACGCCTGCACCGCTGAGATGGCTGCTGACGGCAGCTCCCCGGCTATCGGTACCGATTGATGTCAGGAACCCGGTTGAAACATCCAGACGGGCAAGTCCGTAGGCCACATTGGCGGGTGAGCCCCCCGGGTGCTCGGTGACGCCGTTCCCCGTGTGGACCACATCGATAAGTGCTTCGCCGACAACGACCACCTCAGGTAGGGCGGACAGTGTGGCAGGAGGGTTCGTCATGGGGTTCTTTCTGGGTTTTCAGCAGCCTGCAAGGAAGCTGCGCGGGTCTGATACCGCGGGGGAAGCGGCCTCTCGGACGGCGGATTGGGCCGTCAGCCGGGGTGGGGGCCGTCAGCGCGCGGATTCCGGTACTTTCAGCGCCCAATGGGACGCGCTGAGGGTGATCCGTTCTCCGGCGCCGCGGGGAGCGTTCCGCCCTGCGGCGTCCCTCTTCGGTGGGCGGACGTTCTGGGTCCTGCGGGCGTCGGGTACGGCGGAGAGCAGCAACTGTGTGTACGGATGATGGGGGGCGGCCATCAGCTCGATGCTCTCGCCACCCTCGACCAGGTCCCCGGCGCACATCACCATGGTTGTGTCCGCGATGTAGCGTGCGGACGCGAGGTCGTGGGTGATATAGAGCATGGACACGCCCCGTTCATCGCGGAGTTTGCGCATCAGATTGAGAATCCCGATGCGGACCGAGACGTCGAGCATCGAGGTGGGTTCGTCGGCCAGTATGATTTCCGGTTCCACGGCCAGGGCCCTGGCGATGGCGACGCGCTGCCGCTGTCCGCCGGACAGCTGATGCGGGTATCGGTCCAGCATCTGTTCGCCCAGACCGACCGTTGCCATTAGTTCACGCAGTTTGAGTTTGAGGGCCTGCGGGCTGTCGTTTTCTCCGTGAAGCTGGAGGGGTCGGGTCAGGAAGTGTTCGATGCGGTGTGCCGGGTTGAGGGATCCGAAGGGGTCCTGGAAGACCATTTGGACCTTGCTGCGGTATTTCATCGACGCCCGGCGGCGTTCTGTGGCAAAGATGTCTTGTCCGTCCAGGATGAGCTGGCCGCCTGTGGGCTGCTCAAGGCGGGCGAGGATCCGGGCGATGGTGCTCTTTCCGCTGCCGGATTCCCCGACGAGTGCCACAATCTCGCCGCGGTTGATGTCGAAGGAGACGTCGTTGACTGCACGTACGGTCGAACGGAACGGGAAACTTCCCAGCTGATAGTCCTTGCTCAGGTTGCGTACCTGAACCAGGGGCTCGGTCGCCGTTCCTGGGCGGGATGAGGTGCTGTGTGCGGGGCTCATCGGCGTGACCTTTCGCGGGGGACGACATATCCGGGTACGAGCAGACAGGCTGCCTCGTGGTTTTCGGCTCCTGGAAGAAGCGGCGGTTCGATGGTGCGGCACGCCTCGGTGGCAAGCGGGCACCGGGGGTGAAAGCGGCACCCGGTGGGGGGATGGGCCATGTTCGGCGGGGCGTCCGGGATCCCTATCAACTCCACTCTCGGTCCGGTCAGCGGAGGGAACGCTCCCATCAGGGCGTTCGTGTAGGGGTGAAACGGATTGTCCAGCAATGTCTTGGAGGGAGCGACCTCGACCAGCTTTCCTGCATACATCACAGCCATGCGGTGGGAGAGCTCGACCATGAGCGAGATGTCGTGGGTGATGAACAGAATGGAAAAGCCCAGCCGCTGCTGAAGTTCTTTAATCTGGTGCATGATTTCCTGCTGAACCACCACGTCCAGGGCAGTGGTGGGTTCGTCCATGATGAGAAGAGAGGGTTTAAGCGCCAGCGCTATCGCGATCACCGCCCGCTGACGCATTCCGCCGGAAAGCTGGTGCGGGTAGGACTTGAGCCGGTCGGGGCTGATGTCGACAAGTTTCAGCAGCTCCGCGGCGCGTTCACGGGCGGCCTGCTTGGACATCTTTTCGTGCGTGGTGAAGACATCGACGATCTGATCCCCGATGGTCATGACGGGGTTCAGGGAGTTCATCGCGCTTTGGAAGACCATGGCGACGTCGCGCCAGCGAGTACGTCGCAGTTCTTCCTCACCCAGGTCCAGGAGATTCCTTCCTGCGAGTTCGATGGAACCGCCCGTGATTTTTGCCGGGGTCTGCAGGAGCCGCATGATCGCGTTTGCGATGGTCGACTTGCCGCAGCCTGATTCACCGGCAAGGCCGAACACTTCTCCGGCGCCGATGTCGAAGCTAACACCATCCACGGCGGTGACGTTCCCGCTTTCCGCTGTGTATTGGACCTGCAGGTTCTTCACGCTCAGCACAGGGCCGACCGCGGCACGGCCGATGTTTCCCCGGTCCTGTTCAGTCAGGGTTTCCATCTGTCAGCCTTTCTTTTCCACGCGCAGGCGAGGGTTGGTGATTTCATCAACGGCGTAGTTGATCATGGCCAGGGCAAATGCCACGACGGCGATGGCGACACCGGAGGGCAGCAGCACCCACCAGTCGCCGGTCATGAGCGCACCGTCGTTGTTGGCCCAATAGAGGTTGGTTCCCCAGCTGACGGACCCGGTGTCGCCGAGCCCCAGGAACTCCAGGCCCGCTTGGGCGCCGATGCCGTAGATGACGCAGCCCAGCAGGGTGCTCATCACGATGGAGGCCATGTTGGGCAGAATCTCCCGGAACATGATGCGCCATGCTTTCTCGCCGGTCACGACGGCCGAAGCGACGAAGTCCTTGCTGCGCAGCGACAGAGCTTGGGAGCGGAGCACCCGTGCGCTGCCTGCCCAGCCCGTGATGACCAGGACGATGACGACGGTGACGGGCCCCGGCGGCAGAAATGCGGCGAGAACTACCAGAAGCGGAAGCCCGGGGATGAGCAGGAACACGTTGGTCAGCAGCGAGAGTAGCTCGTCGATGGCTTTGCCGAAGTACGCGGAGGCGATGCCGACGAGGCAGCCGATGAAGGTCGCCGCTAGACCTACGGTGAATCCGACCGCCAGTGAGCTTCGCGATCCCCACAGGGTGAGGGCGAGCACGTCCTGGCCTTTGGAGGTGGTTCCGAGCAGGTGGTCCCCGGATGGTGCCAGGGATGCTTCGGGGCCGAAATCGGAGGGGTTACCCGGGGCCAGGAGGGGGGCCAGCAGGGCCAGGAGGGCAAATATGACCAAGATGGCCAGTCCGAAAAGGGCCTTCTTGTTCGTGAGGATGCCGTGGACGAATCCTCCATGAACGAGGCGTCCGGGGGCCGGAGGTTCAGGTATTTGAACCGTGGGGTTGCCGGCCGTGGTGATCGTGGTGGGTGTTGAGTCTGTGAGTGACATGGGGGACCTGTTTCTAGCTGACCCGGACCCGGGGGTCCAGCCGTACGTAAATGATGTCGACCAGGAAGTTAGCTGCCAGTACGGCGGCGGTGATGGTGAGGAAGATGCCTTGGGTCAGGGGGTAGTCCAGTGCCTGGACGGAGGTCAGGAGCTGGTAGCCGATGCCCGGGTACGCGAACACGGTTTCGGTGAGGAGAGCGCCGCCGACGACGAACCCAAGGGACATCCCGAACGATGTCACGGAGGGCAGCATGGCGTTGCGGGCCGCGTACTGGAACATAATCCGTGCGGGACGGAGTCCCTTGGCCCGGGCCATCGTGATGTAGTCCTCCGCGGTGGTGGCGATCATCGTGTTGCGCATCCCCAGCATCCAGCCGCCGATGGAGACCAGGACGATGGTCAGGGCCGGGAGGATGAGGTGAGTGGCTACGTCGCCGATGTATTCGAGGGAGAACGAGGGGCTGAGGCCTGTGGAGAAGGCATGGCCCAGCGGCAGCCAGCCCAGGGTTATCCCGAACAGATATAGAGCGGCCATGGCCAGCCAAAAGTAGGGAAATGATCCGACGAAAATCAGCAGCGGAGGAAAGACGGAATCCAGGAACTTTCCGCGCCGCCATGCTGCGAGAATGCCGAGGAAATTGCCCAGAATGACGGCAATGACCAGGGAGGTGGCGCCGAGTAGAAGGGTCCATCCGATCTGTGATGCGATCACCTCCGAAACGGGGGTGGGGAACCGGGAGAGCGAGATGCCCATGTCCCCACGGAAGATGTTGCCGATGTAGGCGAGGTACTGCTCCCATAGCGGCCGGTCGTCCAGGCCGAAGAGTCGTCGGAGCGCATCCACCTGGTCCGGGCGCATCTGAGCCTGTACTTGGGAGAACATTCTGCTGACAGGGTCCCCGGGCATCAGCCTCGGGAGGAAGAAATTCAAGGTAATGCAGGCCCAGAAGGCGATGACGTAGAACCCCAGACGGCGGAGGAGGAATACCATGATTCCGCTTCTTTCTTGATGATTGTTGCGCCGCCCGGGGATCGGTCCGGGTCCGGCAGGTGGTAACGGTGCAGGTGCCGTGTGTGCAGCGGCTTTGGTGGCTGTCCGGGGCCGGTTGCCCCGAACAGCCACCAGATGGCTACTGCGCCGGCTTGAGCGAGGTCAGAACCAGCACTGTGGTGGCGGAGCGGACCGAAAGAGTTGCATACGGGTTATCGCTGCTGGGCCAGCCCGTGAATCGCTGGTCGGTGTAGGCGCCCCACGCCGGGCCGGAAAACAGCGGGATCACCGGGGCCACGTCGTTGAAGCGTGCCTCCAGGGATTTGACGAGGGTCTTCTGCGCTCCCGGCTCTGCCGTTGCCCCCAGCTTCTCAAGCGTTGCGGTCGCATCCGCGTCGCCAAAGCGGTGGTAGTTCTCATTGGCCTTTTCGCCGACCGGCACAACAACCTTCTGTGACATTACGCCGCGGTAGAACTCGTACGGCGTCGCGCCGGCGTTGCTCCAGACGATGCCACTGTCGAAGGATCCATCAGTGTAGCCGGAGACGACCTGGGACCAGTCCGGGGAGCTAACCTCGACCTTCACGCCAAGTTTTTCCATGTTCTTCGAGATGATCTGGCCGACGGAAAGCCAGTCCGAAGATGCCGATCCGACAGAGAACTTGAACTGGAAAGGTTTCCCGTCCTTGAGGGTGCGAATACCGTCGGTCCCCTTTTTGTAGCCGGCGTCATCGAGCATCTGGTTGGCTTTGTCCACATTCAGCTTGGTCCAGTCGCATTTGTCGACGATGCTCTGGTCGCGCCAGCTGCTGTAGGCGTCGCTGAGGCCGGTGCAGTCGGCCGGATGCGTGTAGCCCGACATGCCCAAGCTATCGACCTGGTCGCGGTCCACGGCCATGCTGAGTGCTTTGCGGACGACCGGATCGTTAAAGGGAGCCTTCGTGGTGTTCAGCTGCCAGTTGATCGTGCCACCGGTGGTGGGGTACCAGAAGTGGCGGTGTGCCGGATCCTTGTCAATATAGGTTTTCTGAACGTTGGGGATGAACTGGTCGCTCCAGTCAACGTCGCCGTTCTGCAGGGCGAGGTTGGCCCCGGAGTTGCCGGCGAAGGCCAGCATCCTGATGCCGGTGAGCTGCTGCTTTTCCGGCTGCCAGTAGTTGGGGTTCTTATCCAGTTCGAATGACTGTGTCTGGAAATGGGAGACCTGTGTGTAGGGGCCAGTGCCCACCGGGTTGTCGTTAGTGGCCTTTGCCGGGTCCGCAATCTTCGACCAGACATGCTTAGGGGCGATGACTTGCTGGCCGACTTCGTAAAGTCCGGGGGAGTAGGCCTTGTTGAAATCGAAGCGCACGGTGTGGGCGTCTATAGCTGAGACTTTGGCCAGATAGTCGAATCCTCCCTGGATCTTCTTCTGGAGATCAAAGGTGTACACGACGTCGTCGGCGGTCAGTGGCTGTCCGTCCGACCACTTAACACCGTCGCGGAGCGTGAAGGTCACGCCCTTGCCGTTTTCGTCTGCTTTCCACGAAGCGCCGAGCCAAGGGACCGGTTCCCCCTTGACAGGGTTGACGATCAGCAGGGGTTCAAAAACCGACTGCTGCGTCATCGGCAGCGCGTTCGGGGAGAACGGGTTGAAGTTGCTGGTGAACGTTGCGGTGTCCTCCCGGGGGATTGTCAGGAGCCCGTTAGAGGCGCTCCCACCCTTGGCTGTGCTTCCGGAGGTGTTTCCGGCGCCGCAGCCGGTGAGAGCCAGGGCGCCAATCGCCAGCGTGGCCGCAACAACGGTCAGTGACCTTTTGGGGTGGATTTTGGGCATGAGGAAGCTCGTTTCGTCAGTGAAAGGGAGAGGGGGTTAGCGGGTGGGGACGTCAGAACGCCGGGACCGGCAGGCGCACAGATGCACGCTCCACCAGAGGGCATTCGACAATGCGTTGGAGCGGTTCCAGATCGCGGTTCGCTGCCAGTTTGGCCAGCAGCGCGACGCCGGTTGCCCCCATTTGCTGGAACGGCAGTGCGACTGTCGTCAGGCTGGGCCGCAAATAGTTGGCGATGATCTCCTGGTTGTCGAAGCCAACCACGGAGATATCGTCCCCAATACGGAGCCTTCGTTCTTTGATGGCGTCGTAGGCGCCCATGGCCATGCGGTCAGTGGCGCAGAAGATCGCGGTAGGTGGCCGGGTGCCATCCAGGAGGGCAGCTGCTGCGCGGTAGCCCTGGTCTGCCTCGCCGTCCTCGTTGATGACCAAGCTCTCATCCAGGCCGATGCCTGCCTGTTCAAGGGCTCGGACATAGCCGGCCCGGCGGCCGATGGCGGCCGGAATGACGGGATCAAGGTTGATGAGCCCTATCCGGTCGTGTCCGGCCCCGATGAGCCTCATCGTGGCAACATAGCCACCCTGAGCCTCATCCGGAATGACGGAATGCAGTTTTGCTGCCTCGTCAAAGCAGTGAACCAGAACCGTCGGCACCTCCTCCGCAACAGCGGGCAACCGCACACCTCTATGCCAGCTTGTTGCATAGATCAGACCCTCGACACGGTGCTCGAGCATGGTCTCGATGGCCCGCCGGTCGGCGTCACTGCTGCCGTCGGTGCTGGCGATAAGAAGTGTCTTACCCTCCCGCGCGGCCTGTTCCTCGGCGCCCCGGACAATGTTGGCGGCATAAGGCGCGATCACGATTTCCGTGATCAGCCCGTAGAGCTTGGTCTGCTTGGACGCCAGCGCACGGGCTCCCGCGTTCGGGCGGTAGCCCAGTTCGATCACGGCCTGATGGACGCGGTCACGGGTTTCTTCTGGAATTCCGTTTCCCGTTCCACCACTGAGGACAAAGGAAACAGTCGTCCGAGAGACTCCGACATGGTTCGCGACATCCTGCATCGTCACCTTGGCCTGCCGCGCGTTCGTCTCCATTGACCGTCCGATGTCTACTAGTAAGAGGGATGAATTGGATGAGAGTCTAGCCGCATCTACTGTTGCGCGTTACTAACGCGCGTTAGTGATGTGACATAGAACATATACCGCACTGATTCAGGCTGTCAAGGCGGGTGCGAGTGACCCACCCCTCGCCCAGGTTTCGGTATTTTCCGGGAATACCTGGGCGCCCATCAACGGGATGCGGGGATTCCGGCCAAACCGTTGACTTGTCTGGCGGACAGACCGTAGGTTTTCCCCTTGACAACGTTGTCTAAGCTTCGGTCTGGCGAAATCAAAGCCTTGCAGAACCAGCCGAGCAACAACCGGCATTACCTGCCTGTCACTGTCGACATGAAAGGCGAACACGTGCGCCGCACACATTCCCTTCCCGGGCTTCCACCGGGACCTAGCTCGAAAAAACGTCTCAACGCCCTGGTCCTCGCGGCCGTGATGGCCGCCGGTAGCGCGCTCCCACTATCCGGCGCGGCTCTGGCCGCGGACTCCTCCGGAACGTCCGCGAGCTCCTCCGGAACGGCCGGCTCTTCCTCGCCTTACACCGAGGCCTACAGGCCACAGTTCCACTTCAGCCCGGAAAAGAACTGGATGAACGACCCGAACGGATTGGTCTACTACCAGGGCGAATACCATATGTTCTTCCAGTACAACCCCTCCGGGGACACCTGGGGCAATATGTCCTGGGGCCACGCGGTTAGCACGGACCTGGTGCACTGGACGCAGCTCCCGGTGGCGATTCCCCAGGACGATAAAAACATGATCTTCTCGGGCAGCGCTGTCATCGATAAAGACAACACGACTGGCTTTGGTCAGCCGGGTAACCCTGCCATGGTGGCAATTTATACCGCGGCCGACAAGGCCACCGGTAAGCAGTCCCAGGCACTCGCCTACAGCACGGACAAAGGCCGGACCTTTACCAAATATTCCGGGAACCCCGTGCTGGACATCGGGTCAAACAATTTCAGGGACCCGAAAGTCTTCTGGTACGAGGCCAAACATGAGTGGCTGATGTCAGCCGTTTTGTCCGACCAGCACAAGGTGACGTTTTATAGTTCTCCAGACCTGAAAACTTGGACGCATCTCAGTGATTTCGGACCTGCAGGCGCCACGGGGGGTGCCTGGGAGTGTCCTGACCTGTTCCCTCTGCCGGATCCCGCCAATCCCGGCAAGCAGAAGTGGGTACTGACGGTCAACCTCAACCCGGGCGGGATTGCCGGAGGTTCGGGCGTCCAATATTTCACGGGAAGCTTCGACGGCACCAAGTTCGTCTCTGATGACAAACCCTACGTCCCCCCGGCCGGGACATCTTTGGGAAGCTTCGATGACGGAACATTTCAAGGCTGGCAAGCCACCGGGGCCGCCTTCGGTACTGCCCCCGCCACAGGAAGCCTGCCGGGCCAGTCCCCGGGTACAGGCTGGGTAGGAACCGGCTTCGCCAACAGCTTCAACGGCGGTGACGGCCCCACTGGCACACTGAGCTCGCAGACCTTGGCCATCAACAAGGCCCACCTGAACTTCCTCGTCGGCGGCGGCAACCACCCCTACGTCGCCGACACTGTCCCGTTCGGCACCCTGCCGGCCGGGACCGTGTTCGACGACTTCTCCGGGGCCACCTACGGGGCCGGCTGGACCGCCACCGGCTCCTTTGCCAGCTCCGGGCCCTCGACCGAGAGCCTGCCCAACCAGCTCGGGCCTAAGGCGCTGGACACCTATGCGCCCGACGGCGAGGCCGGTACCGGCATCATCACCTCCCCGGCCTTCACGGTCAACAGCCCGTATATCGACATGCAGGTCGCGGGCGGCAACCACCCCTGGGGCCAGTCGAACCCGACCGCGGTCAACCTGATCGTCGGCGGAAAGATCGTCGAGACCACCACGGGCTCCAACAGCCCGGACCTGAAGTGGACGAATTGGGACATGAGCAAGTACCAGGGCCAGCAGGCCCAGATCCAGGTCGTGGACCAGAACGACGGATCCGCCGGGTGGGGTCACCTCATGGTCGGGGATATCGTCTTCGCCGGCGCCCCCGCCAAGCCATGGGACACACAGACCTCGGTCAACCTCGTCGTCGACGGCAAAGTTGTGCGCTCCGCCACGGGCGCAGACAGCGAGAACCTGGATTGGGCCTCGTGGGACCTTAGCGACCTGATCGGCAAGCAGGCACAGATCCAGGTCGTTGACCACAACTCCGGCGGCTGGGGACACATCCTGGCCGACGCTTTCACCCTCTCAGACACGGCGACACAATCTGCGATCCAACGCGCGCACTGGGTCGATTACGGCAAGGACAATTACGCCGGTGTCACCTTCAATGACGCCCCTGGCGGCAAGCGGATCATGATCGGGTGGATGAACAACTGGGACTACGGCGGAGCCATTCCCACTTCACCGTGGCGCAGTGCAATGACGGTTCCCCGGGAGCTGTCCCTCCAAACCGTTGACGGAGCACCTCGTCTGGCGCAGACACCAATCCACCAGCTCAATGACCTCACCGCAGGTCCGGCCGTCCACAAGCAGAATATGTCCGTCCCGGCCGGAAGCACCATCGTGCCGGCTACAGGGAAGGCAGTGGACATCACAGCGTCCTTCGCTGCCGGTACTGCAAGCTCCTACGGACTGAAAGTCCGCACCGGGTCCGGCCAAGAAACACTCGTCGGCTATGACAACAAAGCCGGACAAGTCTACATCGACCGGACAAAATCCGGCTCTGTGGGATTCAGCTCCAGCTTCCCCGGAGTGCAGACCGCGCCGCTGACAACAACCGGGGGAGCGGTCAAACTACACATTCTGGTTGACTGGTCCTCGGTCGAAGTCTTTGCCGATGATGGAAAGATCGTTCTTACAGACCAGATCTTCCCTGACCCATCCAGCCAGGGCATTGAAGCATTCTCTAATGGAGGAGCCGCCGTTCTAACCTCCTTGGACGTCACGCAGATGAATTCAATCTGGCCCGCGGCAGCCCCTAGCAAAAACGGGTAATAACCGCGTCAAGCCCTTGAAACTGCGGCGCCCGCACCTTCACTGTTGCGGGCGCCGTTCCCGTCCCGGATACTCGAGCCTGTTCTCTTGTATCCCTTGTCCCTGAACGCCGATCATGACCACCCGCCTTCAGCCGTATCACCGGGTTCTAATCTGCAAATTCTGCAACTGGATCTCTTCAACTTGTCATAATATCCGCTATCGGTCTGCGGAAAACGACTTACAGACTCTGGTAGTGACAGGCTTGCCAGCCTTCCGTGGGTCAGCGTTAGGGCTGATCAACGAACTCGACAGGTTCCACGAGGGCGCCGGAGTGCCGCTGGATGGTCTGGGCCGCCCCGTCAGCGATCCGGTGGAGGGACGCGGCGATGCTCGACGGGAGACCCGACAAGGCGCTCTTCTGTCGCATGACAATGGTGTAGATCTCAGACCAGGTTGTCCATGCGACGCAGAACGGAATTGGGGCCAGCAGACACTCATTCTCTTCAGCAGTCATTCCGGCACGGGCACACAGGGACTCCAGGCCCACGGCAACACCAGCGTCGACTTCGTGCCGGCCACTACCGGCGAGCCTGATGGGCGGGGGACCGGCCAGGATCAGCAGCAGCAAGGGAGCGTGGACGCCGCCGTGCGCCTGCAGGCACAGCAGCTCGCGAGGAAGCTGCTCGACATTGAACGCGGCGCCTTTCTATTTTCCCAGCTCAGAGCACCCGTTCCTGCTTAAACACACACCCTCAGCGACCCGCCATGAAACCCCCGGCTAGGTCAGGGCGGGGAGTATCTGCTGATGAAGGGGGCCATGCGAGCAGGCTATGGGCGGTGCAGTATCTATCAAAGACGACTGTTTCCGGGTGGCGCTGGCGTCTCGATACGGGATTGATCCTCGCGCTGTCGGCTCAGGCCGAACGCAGATCGGCGAGTGCGGTGATGAACCGCCCGGGCTGTTCTGCGATTCGGTTAAGCACGTAGAGCCACCATTCCTCGCCGAAGATGACGTACTCGCGCGTTCGATACCCCTCTCCGTGCAGCCGATCGAGTAGCGTCGTGCCAAGCCCGAGCAGCATCTCAAACTCGACGTCGGGTGATTTCAGCCGGTCGCCGTGTGAAGCAACGAGCGCCTCTACAAGTTCACTGTCATGGGTCGCAAACGAGGCTGGTTGTCCCGCGGCAAGCAGTCGCGCGGCGAGGTTGAGATAGGAGTCGGTGAGCTCGATGCTGCCTCGTCGATAGGCGACTCCCTCCGGTTCGAGGAACGCCCCTTTCACGAGCCGGACTGTTCCAGGGTGTGCGAGCACCCGGTCGAGGTCGGCGGCAGTGCGGTGGAGGCGTGCCTGCAGTGTGATGCCCACGTGCGAATAGTCGGCAGCGAGGGCGTCGTAAAGATCGAGGACGAGGTCGGTTCTGCCGGATCCCTCTGCAGAAATCATCAGCGCGGTCCCGAACGGCGCGGTCGCTTCCGCCATCTGACGGGCATGCTCCAGGCCAAGGTCGTAGCTGATGACCGAGCCCACGTGGGAAAGATCGAATGAGACGGTGCTTGGCACTTCGCTTTCTCGAATAGCGGCCGCGAGGGCGATGAATCTGGCTGTCTCTTCCCGAGCGAGATCGGCGTCGCGTACGCTCTCGCCGGCGTACTCGATGCTCCCCAGATGGCCGCGGGCCATGCTCGCCCGGACGCTCGCGACAGCGTCGTCGATCGTGTCTCCGGCCGTGTATCGGCCGGCCACCCTCCTGGCGGCCCGCGCGAGGGCGGGGTCTGACATCACCCGTTCCTTTAGGGCCTCGTCTAGGGCCCACGCGCGCAGAGTGTCGGCAGCCATCTCGTATTCATCGGGTCGGGGAAGCATGTGGCGAATATACCGAGGTCGAGGCCAGCACGCCAAACCACCCGTTTGATGGGGAGCGTCCTTATGGGATGTGTCGTCCGGCCACGAGACTATGGCTGCTTCCGGGCAGTATCCGGAGGAGCTGACGGGGGAGGACCTAGCTCGCAGGTGCTGGGTTGACCGGTTGAGAACGTCTTCCTTACTGATCCGACCGCGTCTCGAGCGGTGGGGCCTCTCCCCGGGATTTTGATGACGGTGTCTAACCCGGATTTTGCATCGGGGTCTGATCGCCGGGCACGATTCTGGTTGGAGCCGTCAGCGACTGGTTGTCTGTGGTTGGGGCATGACGATATGGCCCAGGGGTCGTTTGGACGGCACCGGTTTCCACATTCGGTGGGTTCTTCTCTCTCCTCCGCGTTCGTGGCGGTCAGGGGCCGGCCTTCATGTTCAGGAAACTCCGGGAGCTGGATGGAGACATCGCGTGGCCAAATCCCCGGTACCGGCCAGGACGCTAGTGAGCAGGTCCTTTACCGGTGGCGCGTCGCCCCTGGCGGATGTGTTTGCCTACGAGCGAAATCATGGAACGGGGTTTGCCCAATCCTGTGTTCGTGGGGGTTTTGATCCGGTTCTCACACCGGGCCCGCCCCCGATGGCGGCCGCCCAGGGACGTTGCACGCCAGCCCGTGGAATTTGAGAGGAAAGCGGTGATCCGGTGCCCCGGCATGCAGGGGTTCGGCGCGCAGGCACAGGTTCGTCCCGGGCGGGTCTCCGGTGAGGAGGACGACGTTGGTGGTGTTGATGACACACGCGCCCTCGCGGTCGTTGCCGTGTTGGTTCAGGGCAGGATTCCGGTACAGCTTGTCGGTGATCCAGTCCACCGTGTGTGCCTTGACCGGCGGGACGGGACAGGAGACCGAGAACTCGACTCCGGCGTGGCGGAGGTGCCAGAGGAACTTCCGGTAGGCGCCACACTGTCGGTGCGCATCAGGTTCTTCTCCACGATCAGGGACCCGGACCGGTCGAAGAAGGGATCGGGCAGCTGATTTGCGGGCTGGAGCTGATCCCGGTCATGCTGTGAGCGACCCCACGGCGCGAGGATCGTGGTGAGGACGACTCCACGGCGTCGTTACCTCCGTACGGACGGGGGTGGAGGTTCTCCCGTCGCCACGTAGAGCCCGACAAGGCCCGCTGCTCAGAGCCCGCCCCAACACGACGTGGCGCCGTGCCGTACGCGGGCGGTGGTTGCGGCACCGCGTTTCTTACCTCGCCCGGTTCTCATGGCAGGTTCCGGGATTTCGTCGGTATGCCGGGTGTGGGGCGTGATGCTAGATGGATTGGCGGTAGCCGAAGAATTCGTGGTCGTTGTTGTATCCGCCTTCGCCGCCGCCGATGTGGGAGAAGTCTTTGACGAATTCGATGCCTTTGATCCATTTGACGAGTTTGAAGCCGAGCTGGACCTCGTTGCGCAGACGCAGCGGTGCGCCGTGTCCGTAGGTCAGCGGCGCGTTGTTCATGTCGTAGGCGAGCATGGTGAGGTGGTAGCTCATCTGTTCGATCGGCTGCGCGTCGTAGTAGATGCCGCCGTCGGATCCTTCGGCGAAGGAGTAGAAGATCACCCACTTCGCCTCGGCGTCCGGCTGCACCAGGTCGATGATGGTTTGCATGGAGACGCCGCCCCATTTGGCCACACCGGACCAGCCCTGGATGCAGAAGTGCTGGGTGATCTGCTCGTGGTGCGCCAGGTCGTGAAGCTGGGCCAGGTCGAGTTCCACTGGGTTCTTTACGAGGCCTGAGATACGGAGGCGGTAGTCGGCGAAGCCTGTGGCCAGGAGCGTTTTGTATTCAGTGGATTCGGGGTACTTGCCGTTGTGCCACATATAGGGGGAAATGTCATTCTCGGTGTACCGGCCCGGTTTTGAATCGAGGTGCTCGAACAGCCGTTGCGCCGGGCCGATGAGGGCAAACCCGATCCGCTGGACCGTCCGCGGATGCCGGTAGGTGAGCGGGGTGACGCCCACCCAGATCACGATCATTATGGCCAGGGATGCGGCGAAGATCCAGAACCCGTACCAGTCGCCGGAGTTGCGGTCTGCGTACATGTAGTTGAAGTTCCGCAAGGCCTCTGTCGCGACAACGAGGGAGACGTGCATCACGATGAACAGCAGGAACCAGACCAGGACCAGGAAATGCAACGACCGTGCGGCCTGGATGCTGAAGACCCTGCTGATCCACCGGAATTTTGTGGACAGGGCCGGGGACATGCCCAGCCCAGTAATGAACGCCAGCGGTGCGGCGATAAAGACCGTGATGAAGTAGGCCAAGACCTGGAGACTGTTGTAGGCGACCCAGCTGTCGTCGGTTGGCCAGTTCAGGGAGGCGTACTGGATGGACATCGAGAGGGCATTGGGGATGACCTCCCAATTGGTGGGCACCAGACGGAGCCACTGACCCGTGGTGAAGATGAGAATGTAAAAGATCAGGCCGTTGAGCAGCCAGAGCGTGTCCATACCCAGATGCCACCAGCGGGCCAGTCCGATCGAGTGCCGCCGGCCCGGCAGACCCACGCCGTCCGGGAGGGTGATGGAGTCCTGCTTTGCCGTATACAGCGGGTCCGCGGGCACCGGCGTCTGCATCCGGAACCACTCCTTGCCCGGGGTTGAATGCCGGGTCCAGTACAGCCTCGGATGATCGGCAACGATGGCTAACCCTGCGCGGATGATGGGGATCAGGAGCAGCATGTTGAAGAAATGCTGCCACCCGATCCACGCAGGGAACCCGGCCCGGGCTTCGGCTCCGGGCGGAACAACCCGGCCCGGATATTCCCTGATGAACTCCGCCACCGCAGGGACACCACGCAGTCCCTTGGCGAGGGCCATGGCAGTGATCAGCAGCACGAAGCCGATCGGCAGCAACCACAGCAGGTTGAACCATTTGGTGTTCCCTATGCGCACCCGCGGCGCCACCCCGTATTGCGCTGGGGCGGAGCCGGCCCAGGAGTCATCGACGACGGTGTTCGCTTCAGTTGAGAGTTCCCCCCGGAAGCTGGACGGAGTCCGCGGGCCCGTGGCGGAGACATTGGACTCGGAAGCGTCCGGGCGGTCCTGATGATCCTCACGTGCCACGATGTGCCTTCGGTCGCTGATTCCCGTGCAGTTTCCGGGAGGACTGTTGCCTGTTCCTCAGATTACGCCTTAACCACCGACAGGCGACGGAAGATCCGGGATGACGGGCGCACGCCACGCGCAGGGGTCGACGGGCTGCCAGCTAGACACGCAACGGCAGGAACATCTGGCCGTCCCCTCCAATCCCAAGGCGGGATGAGCCCGGTGGGCCTGTTGCCTCACAGCAACCCGGGGAGGAGTGATTCGTTGCCTCAGTTGAACACCTCCGGGAAGGCTGGCCGGTCATTCTTGGCCCGGTTGACGGGCCGACGGGCGCGGACCCTGGTCCCAGATCAGCGATCTCCGCAACGCAGCCGGCAATAGAGCCATGGCCCTGATGAGTTCCTCGCCCAGGCCCCGGCCGGTGGTCCCAGGCACATGCACCAGGAGGTTTCGGGTGCTTCTCTCGACCAACGTCGCGATCGCCGGCCGGCTCTGCGGTCCCGGGCTGGCTCTGCGGGTAGCCATTCGACGGGTCCGCCGAAAGGCACCCCACCGGCCCGGCGGGATTGGGGATCAAGACGTGAACTGGGCCGCCGACAGCGTCGAAGCACTGGATCATAGTGTGCATTTACTCAAGGAACGCGGCTTGGTGCACCTATGTACATTTCTTATACATTTCGCCGCGGAGTGGCATTCGTTGAGGGCGGGACCCTGATGATGGCCTCCGCGCCGAGATTGGGGTCCCAGCCCGTTGCAGCAGCACGTTCCGTTCTGGACGCGCGCCCGGCAGCTGATGGCGCCCCGCAGTGGAGGGGCCAGGACAGTTTGCATTTCAGTATCCGGTGAACTCCTCCGTGCGGATGTCGTCGTCGTCCACGCCCGCACCGTTGAGGAGGCTGCGCATCGCGCTGACCAGGCCGGCCGGCCCGCAAAGGTAGTAGACAGGGGTGCTGAGATCCCCGACGTATCTGGTGATCATGTCCTGGTCGATGAACCCGGTTTCTCCGTCCCAGGGCTGTTGCGAGTTTTCGGGTTCGGTCATGGTGGCAACGAAAGTGACGTTGGCACTGGACTCCTCCAGGTGTTTCAGCTCGTCCAGGAAGGCGGCGTCCTCGGGCCGCTTATTGGAGGAGAACACAACGATCGTGTGCCCTGTCCGGTCATGGACCGACTGCAGGACCATGCTGCGTACCGGCGTGATTCCGATCCCGCCGGTGAGGAAAACCGCGGGCCTGGCGACCTTATTGTGCAAGGTAAACGATCCATAGGGGGCATCCAGCTCCAGCTCGGTCCCGATGGGCATGTCCTTGAGAACCCGCTTGAACGCGGTGTCACGCATCCGCGTCGTGCACATCAGGTTGGGCTCATAGGGGGCGCTGGAAAGGGAGAATCCGCGGGTATTTCCCTCCTTATCGGTCTCCGGAGGGTCCATCAGCGTGTAATCAGCGAACTGCCCGGCCTTGTAGCTGAATCCAGCAGGCTTCTCGAACTCGAAGGACATGGTTTGTTCGGCTACTTCTATCTTCTTGACCAACTTCGTGATTGGAAGTGACACAGTGGAACCTCTTCTTATCGATTGCGTCCGATGAATGTGACGGCCCCGACGGCAGCTTGCTGCTCTGCCCCATCATGCTCCCATTCAACAGCGCGCTGCCGAAGCCCGCATCAGGAATGTCGAACTCGGCCTCTCTCGATATTATTCTGAGCAAAGATGTGTCGGAGAGGTCACGCACGCGCCCGTGCCTGAAGCCGTCCGTAACGTGGCTGGCCACGAGGCTTCTTCGTTCACCCCCGTCACCCGATTCACGCTAGCCGGACACGACGTCCCAAGTGACGCCATCATTTTGCAAGAGACCAAGACTGCAGGGGCCGACGGCGTCCCGCCGACAGCGTCGGTGCCGCCCCGGGCTGGAGTCAGTGTGCTCCCGCGAGGTCTGGGCTCGCATTGTGGCTGGCGGCCACACTGCGCAACGATGCCGCAGCGTCGTTCTGCGGTGGCGGCGTGGTCGCGCCTCGATCCGCGAGGGCTTTCGTCTTCGTCACGGCCTGCCGCTGGGCCTTTGTTAGCTCCACGAAAACGGGCATCGCTGGCAACCGCTGCCAACACCTTCAACCATCGCAGGGGGAAGGCTTTCAACTGAGGCAACGTACCCGGCTCCCCGGACCTTTTCCATGAGTCGACGCGGAGGGTTGACCTTTGCCTGCGCGGTCGTAGACTCACAGGTGAGGCCGCCGTCAGACCATGTATGTCCCTGGAAGGCGGCTCACGGAGCGAGGAGGGCCTGGTGTCAAAGACCGCATCTTGGACTCTTTACCGCGGGCAACAGGGACAGTGGGCGTGGGTTGCCCACCGTATTACCGGCGTTGCTATTTTCTTTTTTCTCCTCGTGCATGTTCTGGATACTTCCATGGTCCGGGTGTCGCCGGAGGCCTATAACGCCGTCATAGGCACCTACAAGAACCCGGTCATGGGCATAGGGGAGGCCGGCTTGGTCGCGGCCGTGGTCTTCCATGCGTTCGGCGGTATGCGGATTATCCTCATCGATTTCTGGAAGAAAGGCCCCAAGTATCATGTCCAAATGCTCTGGGGTGTCCTCGGTTTATGGGCCGTGGTGATGATCCCCTTCCTTTTCATCCACCTTTCCCATGTTTTTGGCGGCCACTAATGTCCGCCATCGTGGGAAACCGGAACAGCGCCAACAGGGAGTGTGAGAGTCCATGAGCAGCCCGCAGGCTACCGAACCCCCCTCAAAGATAGATCTGCCGCACTCTGTTGGAGGCGGCGAGATCCCCACCTTCGAAGTCACGTTGCGGATCCGCCGCTACAATCCGGAAGTCTCCGACGTGGCGCGCTGGGAAGACTACCCGCTGACCATGTATGGCACGGACCGGGTCCTGGATGCGCTGCACAAGATCAAATGGGAAATTGACGGCTCGCTGTCCTTCCGGCGTTCCTG
Organism: Arthrobacter sp. ok909; assembly: GCF_900104405.1. Classification (NCBI taxonomy): domain Bacteria; kingdom Bacillati; phylum Actinomycetota; class Actinomycetes; order Micrococcales; family Micrococcaceae; genus Arthrobacter; species Arthrobacter sp. ok909. The sequence continues at coordinate 20,849 of NZ_FNJS01000038.1, forward strand.
CGCCCACGGGGTGTGCGGTTCTGATGCCATGCGGATCAACGGCCGCAACCGCCTGGCCTGCAAGGTTTTGCTCAAGGACCTGAACCTGGACAAGCCGGTGACCGTTGAGGCCATCAAGGGCCTGCCGGTGGAGAAGGACCTGATTGTGGACATGGAACCGTTCTTCCAGTCCTACCGTGAGATCATGCCGTACTTCATCGGTGCCGGCCACGAGCCGACGAAGGAGCGACTGCAGTCCCCCGAAGAGCGTGCACGTTTCGATGACACCACCAAGTGCATTTTGTGTGCCGCGTGTACGGGCGCGTGCCCGGTCTTCTGGACCGACGGACAATACTTCGGGCCGGCGGCAATCGTGAACGCCCACCGCTTCATCTTCGACTCCCGGGACGACGCCGGCGACCTGCGCCTTCAGATCCTCAACGACAAGGAAGGTGTCTGGCGGTGCCGCACCATCTTCAATTGCACGGAGGCTTGCCCGCGTGGCATAAAGGTCACGCAGGCCATCGCAGAGGTCAAACAGGCCATCCTGTCCCGCAGCGTATAACGCTCCGCGCCGGCGGGCACCGGGCGTGGCTCCGCCGGCCGGCGGACCGCGTCAGCGGGCCAGGAGCTGGCGCAGGACGTAGGGCGGGATGCCGCCGTGGAGGTAGTACGCTTCCTCGGCGGGCGTATCGATCCGTATGGCTGCGGTGAAGTACTGTTCACGGCCGTGGTCCTCGACCCGGACCGTGACCTCCCGTGGCAGCGGGGTGTGACCCTCGATGCCGGTGATCGAGTAGAGTTCTTCCCCGGTCAGGCCCAGGCTTTCGGCCGTGTCATCATCCCGCGCCATTCAGGAACCCAAAATTCAGCGCCCGGCGTACCCGAGGGCACCGCCGGACATCACCAGAAATCCCAGGACGCCGATACCCCCAAGCTGCGCGGCACTACCCAGAACCAATAGCCCAAAGCCAGCGAGTGCGAGAACAAGGCTGGCGGACCAGCGAAACCGCTGCAGAGGAGAGGTACCCGTGGCAAGTTCGCGGGCCAGGACCGGGTCGTCCGCCGCCAGATCCACTTCGAGTTCCCGGAGGCGCCTGCGCTCGTAGTCCGACAGCGGCATTGCAGACCCTTCCTTCCCGGCCTTGAGCCAACGAACAGGCAAGCCACCAACACGCCTGCTGGTTTAATTATCGACCTGCAGCCCGCAGGGTTCCATGCCTTCCGAGGCCCTGTCGGCTGCCGGCATCGACAAGGAAGCCACTTTCAGGTACAAGAAGTCCCCGCGACTAACTCGCCCACCCAGGACTCTCTGCGTGGGACTCATGACAGGGATCGTCCGTTTATGACTGCCAGGGCCGTCCGCCTCGGGGTTCCGGAAGGTGCCAGCGGGCCGGGGCGATGAGGCGGTCGGCGCCGGCCGGACCCCAGGATCCCTGCCGATAGGGTAGCGGCACGGGCGGGCGCGCCAGCAGTGGGGCGGAAAGTTCCCAAAGACGTTCTATTCCGCCGGCTTGGGTGAACAGTGTGTGGTCCCCGGTCATTGCATCGTGGAGAAGGCGTTCGTACCCCAGGAGCCCGTGGGCGGCCGTGAAGGAGTCCGCGTAGTGGAAGTTCAGCGATGCGTCGTCGAGTCTGATGTCCGCCCCGGGCGCCTTTGCGCGAAAGCTGATTGAGATGGATGCGGGGTCAGAGAGTTCGAAGATCAGTTCGTTGGGCGTTTCCTGACCTGAGGTGCAGTCGGCCGGACCGAAGAGGTGCTGCGGTGCTTTGATGAAGGTCAGGGTGATGGTGTGCCGGCTTTGCGCCATCGCTTTTCCGGTGCGCAGCTGAAAAGGAACACCCGCCCATCGGGGGTTGTCGATCTCCATGATGAGGGCGACGAAGGTCTCCACCGTGGAGTCCGCGGCCACGCCGGGTTCTGCGGTGTAACCGACGTACTGGCCCAGTATCGTCCGGTCCGGGTCCACGGGATTCAGCGCCTGGAAGACGCGTTCGGCCTGTTCGTGCAGGGATGCGGCGTCCAGCCGTGTCGGTGCTTCCATCGCGAGGAAACCGAGCAGGTGGAACAGATGGGTGACAACCATATCCCTGTAGGCCCCGGTTTGTTCGTAGAACTCGGCCCGGCCTTCGATGTTGAGCCGTTCCGGCACATCGATCTGGACATGGTCGATGTGGTCCGCATTCCAGACCGACTCAAACAGACCGTTGCCGAAGCGGAACGCGAGGATATTCTGGACTGCTTCCTTTCCCAGAAAGTGGTCGATCCGGTAGATCCGGTCTTCCTCGAACACCGCGCGCAATTCCCCGTTCAGGGCCTTGGCGGAGGCGAGATCGTGGCCGAAAGGTTTCTCGATGACTAGTTTTGCGCCGGCGCCCAAGCCGGTAGATCCGAGCATCTGAACAATCGCAACGAAGGCATCCGGCGGGACGGCCAGGTAGATCAGGCGCTGAACCTTCCCTCCCAGGTCCTGTTCGGCCCGGTTGACGGCGTCCAGAAGTGCCTGTGGTTCCGTGGGGGTAGCTGGGGCGAAGTCCAGATTGGCCGCGAACGGCTCCCAGTTCCCGGCACCGCTCCCGGCCCTTCCGTATTCGTCGATGGCGGCGCGAACATGGGCGCGGAAACCATCGGTGTCGGGCGCGTCATCCGGTAGGCCGGAGCCGATGATGCGGTAGCGGGCCGGCATCATGCCCGCGGCCGCCAGGTGGAACAGACCCGGGAGCAGTTTGCGTTGGGCGAGATCCCCCGTAGCGCCGAAGATGATCAGCAGCTGATCCTGCGGGGCCGGGGAGTGGGCAACACCGGGGCCCGTGCCCGTCGTCGTCATGCCATGACCTCCATAACTTCCAGCGGCAGCCCTCGGGCCTGCGCGGAGATTGTAGCCTCCGGGCGGGTCTCGTGGAACCGGTTGGCCGTGGAGGGGCGGCTTCCACCGCCCACGGGGGCGACTCCGGCGGCATGGGTGCCCGGCACGTCGTGAGGGTAGTCGCCGACCACGCCGGCACGGGAAGCGCTCTTGCCGCGGCAGGCATGCGCCCCTGGGCCCCGTTCCCCTGCGACCTCGGTAATCCGGATCGAGACGGTTCCGTCGCCATCCTCGCGGTGTAGGACGTAGCCCGGGGGCTCCGGTGCAACGTCGAGCACGTCGCCGGGGAAGAACGGCCGATACGCGTGAAGAACTCCGGAGAGAGTGTTCATGGGATGAGCGTACCTGTCCGGGCTGGGTACCCGATCGGCGATGTGCACACCGCGGAATATTTTCGAGCACGAGTTCGACGTTGCGGATGCGGGTTTCGGCAGCGCGCAGTTCAATGGGATCATGACGGGAACCTGCGTGTACACGATCGGGCATTCGAATCATCCACTCGATGAATTCGTCCGGATGCTCAAAGCGGATGACATCGAGCGGCTCATCGACGTGCGCACCGCTCCGGGTTCTCGCCACAACCCGCAGTTCGGGGAACACGAACTCGTCAAGAGCATGCCGGAGACAGGTATCGGCTATCAGCGACTCAAAGGGCTCGGCGGGCTGCGGCACACCCCGGTGACAGCTGCCACCATCAATGGGGCGTGGCGCAACAGGAGCTTCCGCAACTACGCCTACTACATGCAAACGGCCGAATTCGGCGCCGGTATCGACGAGTTAATTGCGCTGGCGGAGAAGCGGGGAACCGTAGCTGGCCTCGCGTCCGTCACAGACCCGGCCGGTGAGGTCCTCTGAAACCGCACGAGCCTTTAGCCTCGGACAATTCACGAATTCACATGCCGCCCTTTTTGGTGATGTTCGCCGTTGTCCAGGGGCGCTATGAAGCGAGGACGGTTCCTTCAGATCTGCGAAAGCCGAGCGACGGCTAGGATCGGGCGATTCCAGGGGTCAGATGACAATCCGCAGTGGATCCTCCAGCCTTTGCTTCAGGTCGCTGAGGAATGCCGCGGCGGTGGCCCCGTCGAGTACCCTGTGGTCGGAGGTCATGGTGATCTTGATGATGTTCCGGCTGCACAGCTCCCCGTCCCGGACGAACGGCTCCTTCGTGGCCGCCCCGACGGCGAGGATGGCGGCCTCGGGCGGGTTGATGACCGCTGTGAAGTTATCGATGCCGAACATTCCCAGGTTACTGATGGTAAAGGTACCGCCGGTGAATTCCTGCAGGGCCAGTGTCCCGGAGCGGGCCTTCTGCGCCAGGGATAGGGTTTCTGCGGAAATCTGGTCGAGGCTCTTGGCATCGGCGCCGGTGACTACGGGGACCATTAGGCCTTCGTCCACCGCCACCGCCACACCGATGTTGATCCGCCGGTGCACCAGGATCCTGTCTCCGGCCCACGACGAGTTGACCTGTGGGTGTGTCCTCAGTGTGACGGCGCATGCCCGCACCAGCAGGTCTGTGACGCTGACCTTTATGCCTTGGTCCGCGAACCGTTCATTGACCTCGCTCCGGAATTTGAACAGTGCGTCGACGCCAACCACGACGGTTAGGTAGAAGTGCGGTGCGGCCGCGCTTTCGGCGAGCCGGCGCGCTGCTACTTTGCGCCTATGGCTCAGCGGGACTTCTACAGAGTCAGGGGCGGACGGGGGCGGCGGGGCCGGCCGTGTGCCCTGGTCAGTCGGAAGTGCCTGCTCCTCAGGGTGTGTCTGTTCCGTTTTCGCCGCGGCTATTGCCGCTTCCACATCTGCGCGCACAATGCGGCCGCCCGGTCCGGTGCCTGTGATCGTTGCAGGATTCAGTCCGTGCCGGGCAGCCTCGCGCCGGGCGAGGGGGGAACTCAGTAGCCGCTGCGAGCCGATACGGGCCGGCGCCGGGACCGGTTTCGAAGTGGACGGGACGGAAGCCTCCTGCGCCGAGGAGTCGGTGCTGACCCGCGCAGGAACCGCAGGTCCCGTACGGCCGGTGCCGGTGCCGGTGCCGGTGCCGACGCCGATCACGGCGAGGGGCTGGCCGATCGCCACCGTGGTGCCCTCCGGGACCAGTAGCTTCTCCAGGATTCCGTCGTCGAAGCTTTCCAGGTCCATGGTGGCCTTATCGGTGTCGATCTCGCCGATCACGTCCCCTTGCCGGACCACGTCCCCTTCTTTTTTGAGCCAACGGCTGAGCACGCCCTCCTCCATCGTGTCGGAAAGCCTGGGCATGACTACTTCGGGCATGGAATCTTCCTATCAGGTGGAGGTGGCGGTCGCGGTGGCAATGGCGTCTGCTTCTGCCGGGCTGAAGCGTGTGGCGTCGAGGAGTTCGCGGATGACCCTGATCAGGTCATTCGCGGTCGGCAGCGCCGCGCGCTCCAGAGGTTTGGCGTAGGGCAGCGGAACTTCCGCCGCTGCCACCCGACGCACCGGCGCGTCCAGGTAGTCGAAGGCTCCCTCCATGAGGGTGGCGGAGATCTCCGCGCCGACGCCGTAGCTGAGCCAGTCGTCTTCGAGGACCACGGCCCGGCTGGTCTTCCGGACCGAAGCGCAGACCGTTTCGCGGTCCAGTGGCCGGAGGCTGCGCAGGTCTACTACCTCGATGGAGATGCCTTCGTCCCCCAGCTGGCGAGCCACTTCCAGCGCCACCGTTGTCGCCCGGGAGTAGGCAATCACCGTAAGATCGGACCCCTCCCGTGCCACGGCTGCTTTGCCGAGCTCGGCCACGCGGTCGTCGTCGGGAACGTCGCCCTTGGTGTTGTAGAGGGACAGGTTCTCGAGGAAAATCACCGGATCGTTGTCCCGGATTGACGCGAGCAGCAGCGCCTTGGCATCGGCAGGGGTGGAGGGAGCAACGACCTTTAGTCCGGGGACATGCGCGAACCAGACCTCAAGATTCTGTGAGTGCGTGGCGGCCAGTTGCTGGCCGCCGCCGCCGGGCATCCGGATCACCAGCGGAACCGGCGTCTGACCTCCGAACATGCCATAGATTTTGGCTGCGTGATTAATGATCTGGTCCATCGCAATCAGGCTGAAGTTCAGCGTCATGATTTCCACGACTGGACGCATCCCCAGCATGGCGGCGCCGATAGCCGCCCCCACGAAGCCTTCCTCGGCGATTGGCGTGTCCCGCACCCGGTCGGGGCCGAATTCCGTTAGCAGGCCGGCGGTGATCTTGTACGAGCCCTCGAATATCCCGATTTCTTCGCCCAGCAGGATAACGCTCTTATCGCGTGCCAGCTCGGCTCGGAGGGCGTCGTTGAGGGCTTGTCGGTAGGTGATGACTGGAATGGTGGCTCCTTCGCTGGGGATGAGGCTTCCCGTCTCGTGACCGGTGACCATGGGATTATCGGTCACGGGATCACCGCCGGGGGGTCGCCGGGCAGGGCGTGGGCTGCGTTCGCGACCGGACTCGCGTAGGCGTAGTCGAAAAGCTGATCCGGAGTAGGATCCGGGCTGGAGTCGGCAAAGGCCACAGCAGCGGTGACCTTTTCGTCCGCGTCGGCCTCGATGCTTTGAGCCTGTGCCTCGTCCAGCAGGCCCGCCGCCAGCAGTCGACGGCGCAGCATGGGGACAGGATCGGCGGCTTGTGCGGTTTCGACGTCGGCTGCGGAGCGGTACCGCGCCGGGTCCACCACCGAGTGCCCCCGTAACCGGTAGCTCATGACTTCCAGGAGTGCGGGCTCGCGCCCGAGCCGCGCCCGGTCCAGGGCACGCCGGGCGCCCTCGCGCACCGCCACCACATCGGTACCGTCAACGCGCTCACCGGGGATCCTGTATGAACAGCCGCGTTTGTATAGTTCAGGTTCCCCGGCGGCGGCCTCGACGGTGGTTCCCATGCCCAACCGGTTATTGACGACCACGTACACGATGGGCAGGTGCCAGACGGCGGCGAGGTTCAATGATTCGTGGAACGCTCCAATGTTGGTGGTGCCATCGCCCATCTGGCACATCACGACCTCGGCGTCCGGCCCCGGGCCCCCGCGGTAGGTTAGCGCCAGGGCGGCGCCGGTGGCGGGCGGAATCTGGCCCCCGACGATGCCATAGCCGCCCATCAGCCGGGCACCGGCGTCGAACATATGCATTGATCCGCCCCGGCCCCGGGACACCCCTGTTGACTTGCCGAAGAGCTCGGCCATCACCCGCCCAGGTTCCAGTCCGCGCATCAGCGCGTACCCGTGGTCGCGGTAATTGGTAAACAGGTAGTCGGAGGGTCGCAACGCTGCCATCAGCCCGACGACGGTGGCCTCCTCGCCCAGGTTCAGGTGGCAGTAGCCGCCGATCTTGGCACTTTTGTACATCCGGTCGGCACTGAGCTCGAATTTGCGGATCAGGACCATATCGGCGTAATAGCCCAGAAGGCGTTCGGGGGATTCGTCCTCGAGGGAATGCCCGGAGTCTTCCGTCGTCGGCGCCGCTGCCGGTTCGTGGCCCCGCACCGCTGCCGGTTTCCGTCGTTCTGCCATGTACTCTCCTTCAAGTGTTCTGGGCTGTGTTCGGGCCGGTGCGCTGCCTCAGCCGGCGCCTCCAGCTGCAGACGGGGAACGTGGCGGCATTCACGGCCCCGGAGGCTGCTCCTGCAGTGTGAATCCGGTGCTCTCCCCGCCGCACTTGGGACAGCTGTCCGGCGGTCGCTCACCACGGGCAGGTTCGCCGCATACGCCGCATACCCATTCGGTGGCGAGCAGCGCCACGAGGTCTCCGCGGCTGATGATGCCGGCCAGACGCCCGCCTGACAACACCGGCAGCCGGCCGATGTGCTGGCTGACCAGCAGCTGGCGGACATCGGCGATGGCAGTATCGGGACTGACACTGATCACAGCCGTGGTCATGATCTCTGCCGCCGTGGCCCCGGTCTTGGCCAGCAGATCGTATTCGCTGACCAGCCCGAGCAGATGGTCCTCCGGATCCACCACGGGAATGCCGCTGATTCGGTGCTTGCGTATCAGCTCGGCGATCGCGCCGACCCCCATTCCGGGCGGGACGGTCACGACGGGGCGGCTCATGATCTCCCCGGCAGTAGTGGCGATCCCTTCGTCCATAACTCCTACTTTCCGTGAATGGGAGGCCTTGGTACGGTCGCGCGCCGAAGTGTACGTGGAAACGAGCGACGCCAGAGCTCTCGCCGGCACGGCAGCAACCCGGTCGGATAGCTGGCGGCACTTGTTCGCTTTGGCACGATCCTGTCAAAAAGCTCCTGCTCGGGGTTCCGTTCCGGGTTGGCCGAAGCGTCGTTGTTCCCGAGCGTAGCCCATCGTTCGGTTAAGGGGCAGGGCCCAAAGGGCCGCTCAATTCCCGGGTCGCGCAGCGCGGAAAACACGTCGGCGTTCAGCCGCGCGATCATGTCCCGGGATGCCGACGGGGCACCGGGCGCGTTCACCGATTTGCGTGCAGTCACCAGAGCCTGCGGCATCGAGGTTAAACGGGGATTGCTGTCCGCGCAACGCAGGGCTAAACCCCGAAGGTGATGAACATCCGCTGTAGTCCAACACGTTCGGAATCGTCATCGGCACGTTCCGTGACTTAGTTCCTCGTGGCATGGCGCCTGCGCGGCTAGCATGAGACAGACCCGAACAGTTGAGAAGGAGACCTGATGTCACCGATGCAGCGGCTGCGAGTTCAGGAAATTGACCCGGCGGCTTACGGGACAGTGCTGGCGATGGAACGCTACGTCCATTCCGGTACCTTGGGAAAGAGCCTCATCAACCTGATCAAGATCCGTGCTTCCCAACTGAACGGCTGCGCCTTTTGTTTGGACATGCACACGCGTGAGGCCGCCGCCGAAGGCGAAAGCCCGCGGCGTGTTGCCGTGCTCTCCGCTTGGCGGGAGGCGCCCGGTTTGTATACGGAGAGGGAACGGGCCGCCGTCGCGCTCACAGAGGCTGTCACGCTCATTGCCCGGGCCGGTGTCCCTGACGATGTCTGGGATGCGGCGCGTGCGAGCTTCGACGAGCCGGAACTGGTCCAACTGTTGATGGCCATATCCACCATCAACGTCTGGAACCGGCTCGCAGTCGCTACGCATCAATCCCTTCCCGACGCCGAGTAGCGAGGATGGACCGAAAGCCGACCGGCTGCGGCTATGTCGCGGTCGGACAATGAGTTCAGGCTGCGCATTCAGGGTTTATGTTCACTTCTGTCGAGCGGTGAACTCCAATATCGTCCGCACTAGTTCGACGGTCACCATCAGGGAGCACACCGCCGCCCGGGGCGCTGACGGCCCGGATCTTCCGTTGGTCCCAATTCAGTCCCGCATAGAGGCGGATTGGCGGGGCCGGACCATGGCGCCAGTTCCGCGGGGCCGGCCCGCGGACCGCGTCATCGGGCCAGGAGATGGCGCAGGACGTAGGGCAGGATGCCGCCGTGGAGGTAGTACGCTTCCTCGGCGGGCGTATCGATCCGTATGGCTGCGGTGAAGTACTGTTCACGGCCGTGGTCCTCGACCCGGACCGTGACCTCCCGTGGCAGCGGGGTGTGACCCTCGATGCCGATGATCGAGTAGAGTTCTTCCCCGGTCAGGCCCAGGCTTTCGGCCGTGTCACCGTCCCGGAATTGCAGGGGGAGGACCCCCATCCCGATGAGGTTGGAGCGGTGGATCCGTTCAAAGGATCCCGCCAGGACGGCTTTGACGCCCAGCAGCAACGTGCCCTTGGCCGCCCAGTCCCGGGAGGACCCGGACCCGTAATCCGTCCCGGCGATAACAATCAGGGGTACGGCTTCGGCGGCATAGGAGGTGGCGGCGTCGAAAATGCTCCGTTGCCCGCCATCGGGGAAATGCCGGGTGAAGCCGCCCTCTACTCCGGGGACGAGCCGGTTGCGCAGCCGGACGTTGGCGAAGGTCCCGCGGATCATGACGTGGTGGTTGCCTCGGCGGGAGCCGTAGGAGTTGAAGTCGGCCGCGTCCACGCCGTGTTCGGTGAGGTAGCGGCCGGCGGGGGAGTCGTTCCGGATGGCGCCGGCCGGGGATATGTGGTCGGTGGTGACGGAGTCTCCCAGGAAGGCCAGTACCCTGGCCCCGGTGATGTCCCGGACAGGTGCTGGCCGGGCGGTCATTGCGTCAAAGTACGGTGGCCGTTGCACATACGTGGAGTGGTCATCCCAGGCAAACATGTCGCCCTCGGGCACGTCCATGCCCCGCCAGCGCCCGTCGCCGGAGTAGACGTCGGAGTAGCCCTGCGTGAACATTTTGCTTTCGACGTTTTGGTCCACGACGGCCTTGATTTCCGCCGCCGTCGGCCAGATATCGTGCAGATAGACAGGGTTGCCTTCCGGGTCCTCGCCGAGCGGTTCGTGGAGCAGATCGGTGTGCATGGTCCCTGTGAGGGCGTAGGCGATGACCAGGGGCGGGGAGGCGAGGAAGTTCATCTTCACTTCGGAGTGGATGCGGCCCTCGAAGTTCCGGTTGCCCGAGAGCACCGCGGCAACGGTCAGATTGTTGCCCGCGACGGCGGCGCTGACTTCAGGGATGAGGGGCCCGGAATTACCGATGCAGGTGGTGCACCCATAGCCGACCAGATCGAAGCCTAGTCTCTCCAGATACGGGGTGAGCCCTGATCTGTTGAAGTAATCGGTCACCACCCGGGATCCCGGAGCGAGGGAGGTTTTCACCCACGGTTTACTGCGCAACCCCCGTTCGACGGCTTTCTTGGCCAGCAGGCCGGCGCCAATCATGACGGTCGGGTTGGACGTATTGGTGCACGAGGCGATCGCCGCGATGACCACGTCACCGTGGTCGAGGCTGGCCGCGGTTCCGGCCAGTTCCAGACGGGCGGGTTCGGATGACCAGGTGAAGTCCGTGGCGTCCTGGTACTGGCGGGGCGGGGCGTCCCGGTGAACGCCGGGGCTGACGGCAATGGGGTCGCTCGCGGGGAAAGAGTGCTCCTCGGCGTCGTCGAGGCCGCCCTGCACGGCTTCCTCTTGCGCTTCCCCGGACAGCAGTCCGCGCACGGCACGGGGCACGGCGCCCAGCGGGATCCGGTCCTGTGGCCGCTTGGGTCCGGCGATGGAGGGGACGATCGTGGCCAGATCCAGCTCGATAATCTCGCTGTAGTCAGGGACATGGTCGGGACGGTGCCACAGGCCTTGTTCTTTGGCATAGGCTTCCACCAGTTTGATCTGGTGCTCGGAGCGTCCGGTGAGACGCAGGTAGTCCAGCGTTTCATCGTCGATCGGGAAGATGGCGCAGGTCGACCCGTATTCCGGGCTCATGTTGCCCAGCGTCGCCCGGGTTGCCAGTGGCACGCTGGCCACTCCGGGGCCGAAGAAGTCCACGAATTTTCCCACGACCCTGGTGCTGCGCAGAAGTTCGGCGACGGTGAGCACCAGATCCGTGGCGGTGGTTCCCTCGGGCAGTTCGCCGGTAAGTTTAAGCCCGACTACCTGCGGGATGAGCATGCTCATCGGCTGGCCGAGCATGGCCGCCTCGGCTTCAATACCGCCCACGCCCCAGCCGAGCACACCGAGTCCATTGACCATCGGGGTATGCGAGTCCGTCCCTACGAGCGTGTCCGGGTAGGCGACCGGCCCGCTGGCACCGTCCCGGGTGAAGACGACCCGGGCGAGGTATTCGAGGTTGACCTGGTGGCAGATGCCCGTGTCCGGGGGAACCACGAGGAAGTCATCGAACGCCCGTTGAGCCCAGCGCAGGAGTTGGTACCGTTCCTGGTTCCGCGTGAATTCCAGCTTCGCGTTGATTCCGAATGCCTCCGGGCTGGCGAAGGCGTCGGCGATGACCGAATGGTCGATGACCAGCTCCACGGGAATCAGCGGATTGATTTTTTTCGGGTCCCCGCCCAGGCCGGTCATGGCATCACGCATGGCCACCAGGTCCACCACGCACGGCACACCGGTGAAGTCCTGCATCAGCACCCGGGCGGGAGTGTATTGGATTTCCGGGTTGGACCCCGATCGGGGGTCCCAGCCGCCGAGCGATGTGATTTGTTCGGGCGTGACCAGCCGGCCGTCCTCATTGCGCAGCAGGTTCTCCAACAGGATCTTCAGGCTGTAGGGAAGGCGGTCCGAGCCCTTGACCCGGTCCAGCCGGTAGATCTCATACGTCCTGTGGTCCACGTTCAGTTGGTCGCGCGCACCAAAACTGTTTGCCGTCATCACTGTCGCCTCCGTTAGCTTGGGTCTGAAAATTCGCGCCCGTGGGTCGCGGGCGGTAAGGAGGGCCCGGGACGTCCTACCCGATGAGCTTGCCGGTCACGGAATCCTCCCCGTGGATGGGGACCAGAATCTGTGGATCAGTCCGTGGAGCCCACGATGGCGCTTCTCCCGGGGTGAGCGGACAAGCCGGCTAGGGCGATACCCGGTCCAATGGCCTGTTGCGCGTGTGTGTCGTAAATTGTGCAATGACGGCGGCCACCACGAGGAAGCCGGAGATGAGGGTCAGCGCGGCGAGAGTCGACATGTGCGGGAGGAACGGAGCAATCACCAGGACACCGATACCTCCACCGATATGCCCGACACCATCCACCAGAGCGAAACCGGTGGTCCGCGCACGGGTAGGGAAGCTTTCGGCGGTCATGGCGTAAGTGGGCGAGACCCACATATTGAAACCGGCGAAGATCAGGATAGCGCCGGCGAACGCAACCGCAATGACGGTACCAGCCAAAGCAACCAGAATGGCGCCCACCAGTGTTACTGCAGCGGCGATGGGAAGCCAGTGCCGGCGTTCCAGTTTTTCCACAAGAAACGACATGATGATCGCTTCGCCAAGGAAACCGAAAGTTCCGACCGCAGCAATGACGCCTGCCTCCGGCGGGGGATAGTGGAGTGCCGAGAGAACGCTCGTGAAGCCGGACGCATAGGAATAAACCGTGATGTAGCCGAAGAACCACATGCTGAACAGGAGAATGATGCGGCGCCGATAAAGCGGGCTGGAAAACAGGTCCCGGTAGGGCACCTTCGACGGCGGCGGTATCAGCGCCGCTGCGTCCTCAACGACAGGCTCGGTGAGCTTTCCATGGCCCTCTGCGCGGCGTTCCATGGCCTGGACCACCGTGTCGGCTTCGCGCATTCTGCCCTGGCCAACGAGCCAGCGCGGCGACTCGGGAAGTTCGAACCGCATCAGGATGGCGACCGCGGCGAGGAGCGCGCCGATTCCGTACATCCACCGCCAGCCGTTCTCAAATCCGGGGGAGGCCTGTGCGAACGGTAACCCGAGTGGCCAAGGGGTGGCCGGCGTCGTCAGGAACAGCCCCAGCCAGATACCGGCGATGGCGCCGAGTGCCGACATGACGAAGATGATCGTGGTGAACTTGGCTCGTGCACGCCGAGGTGCGACTTCGTTGATGTATGTGTTGACGATAGCCAGATCGGCACCGATGCCGATACCGGTGATGATCCGCGCCAGATTGAAGCTGACGAAGTCGGTCGCAAAGGCGTTATATAGCGAGCCGAGGCCGGTGATGAGCATGGTGATGAGCAGCATGTTCCGACGCCCAATCCTGTCAGCAATGGGACTGAGTACCAGGGTTCCAACGACGTAACCCAAAAGGTTAAGTACCACGGGGAAGGGCAGCGCACCCAGGGCCGTTTCCGGCGTGCATCGGGGATCCAGCGTGATGCACGTCTGGATGAACGAGACGTTGATGTCGAAGATGTCGTAAAAAGTGAACAGAAAGCCTAGGCCAATGATCCCGATGAAGGTATAGGACAGGGACCAAACCTCGAGCCGTTCCAGCCGCGCGACAATCATTTGTCCGGCGGGGGTGCTGACGTCTCTGGGGATTGACACTTTTACGCCTCTTTCTTTGGTTCCCGCGGGCTTGTCGCCGCCTCGCTCCAACCGGGCCACCAAGCCGCCTGTTTTTCCGATGCCTTTTCCCGTAATCCTCCCTTCGCCGTGGAATCAGGCTCTCCTCTGTTAGTTTGCGCTGAGGGATGCGCCGGCATGGGGTACGGCCCGTTCGGCGGTGGGGGACGGCACGTGCAGGTGCTCTTAAGGAAGGATCCGAGGAGGATTCGCGCTGCCGCAGTGGAAGCCCCGTCAGCTGTCCCTCCCAGGGGTCGCATCACGCCTCCATTGCGTCTGCAGGTTCTATTCTCAGGCTCCATAGAATGCCCGCCCGTGTCAAGGACACCGTAAAGCCGCGGTTTCGCGAACCACCTGCGACGGAAGGTTCGATTTCGCACGACGGCGCCGGCCTTGGAACTAACGTAAACGTGGTCGCTTTCGCTCTAGCCTTCACCATGGATCGCCGCTGGACACGGTGACCACGGCGTGCGTTGGACTATGCGGTACACCGTGCTCCGGGCGACCTTGAAGAGCTCGGCGATTTCGGCGGTGGTGTGTTGTCCTCCCTTATATAGGGAGACGAGGTGGGCTTCCTGGCTCTTGGAAAGTTTGGGCTGTTTGCCGCGGAGCCGGCCTTTGGCTTTGGCGACCTGCATGCCTTCGCGGGTGCGGGCGCGGATGAGGTCGGATTCGAATTCGGCGACCATGGCCAGGACGTTGAAGAGGAGCCTACCGACGGGGTCCGTGGGGTCGTGGATGTGTGACTCGCAGCGCTATTTGTCAAATGTCACCTTCGGCGCCCCAGCATCAGCGGATGCTATCTACGCGTGCGAAGCCCAACTCGGGCACAAACTCCCTGACCACCTTCGGCAACTCCCGGCTGAGACGAACGGCATCGAGGGTGAGTACGGACTTGGCCTGCTTTGGAGCACGCAGCGGCTCGCTCGCCCCGCGCGATTTCGGGACGGTTCCACTCTGGGACATGCACCCGCCCTTCTCGGTGACACCGGCGCCCGTCTCGGCGCGTCGGACCAGAGCGGCTGGACGGCCATGGTCGTCCGCCTCATTTATCGCAGGGCCTCGCCGAGCGCTGGCATACAGGGTCTCTTCGGGAAGGTCACAGCTTCGTTGCGTACGTTGAGATCATGTCCGGTACGATGGCGACCCACTCCGGGAGCCTGCCCGCCGAACCCCCGGGGGGACAAGAGCCAGCGGAGGTGCCCGCGGTCGGTCGTATGCCTGCCATCCGGCCCGAGCGGACTCCCGTCCCCACGTCCGACGGCACCGTGGTTCTCGATGTCGCGCTCCCGGTTTACAACGAAGAAGCGGCCCTGGAGCCGGCGGTCCGGCGTCTGCATTCCTACCTCAAGGACAGTTTTCCGCACCGGTTTGTCATTACCATTGCGGATAACGCGAGCACGGACTCGACTCTGGAGATTGCCCGCAGCCTTTGCGCTGAACTCAGTGACGTGCGGGTCGTGCATCTGGACCGGAAGGGACGCGGACGGGCGCTGCGGACGGTGTGGCTTGCGTCGGAGGCGGCAGTTGTGGCGTATATGGATGTTGATTTGTCCACTGACCTGGCTGCGCTCGGGCCGCTTATTGCACCGCTGCTGTCGGGGCATTCGGATTTGTCCGTCGGGACGAGGCTGAACCGGAACTCACGCGTGGTCCGGGGGGCCAAGCGCGAATTCATCTCCCGAAGTTATAACCTGGTTCTCCGGGGTTCCCTGGGCGCCCGGTTTTCAGATGCCCAGTGCGGCTTCAAAGCCATCCGTTCGGACATTGCGCGGGCCCTCCTGCCCTGGACCGCCGATGACGCCTGGTTTTTCGACACGGAGCTGCTGGTCATCGCTGAACGGGCGGGCCTGAGGGTGGCGGAAGTGCCGGTGGACTGGACTGATGACCCGGACTCGTCGGTTGATATTCTGCGGACTTCCATCGATGACCTGAAAGGGATCGTACGGATCGGGCGAGACATGATGACCGGACGCATTCCCGTCGCCGAGCTGCGCGACGCCCTGGGCCGCAATGCGACGGACAGAAGCAGCGGAGCCCTCCTGGGGCAAATGGTCCGCTTCGGTGTCATCGGGGCCTTCTCGACCCTTGCCTACCTTGCACTGTTTATTCTCATGCGTACGATTGCCGATGCTCAGGCAGCGAATTTCGTGGCGTTGCTGATCACTGCGGTCGCGAACACGGCGGCCAACCGGCGGTTGACGTTCGGAGTCGCCGGACGCACGGGCGCCGTGCGGCATCAGTTCCAGGGCCTTGTAGTCTTTGTTTTGGGCCTGGCGCTGACGTCCGGGGCGCTGTTCTGGCTTCATTCCGGACACGAACCCTCCAGAGGCGTCGAAGTGGCGGTCGTCGTCGGCGCCAACCTCCTGGCCACCTTGCTGAAGTTCATCTTGTTCCGGGTCTGGGTCTTCAAACACCCACGCCGCCACCCCGCCGGGGCCCACTGACGCGCCCATAATCAAGTGAAAGACACCATGAGCTCCGAATTTATCACCGAGACCCACCCCGCCCGCGATCAGGCCCCCGATGCTCGCCGGCAGGGCGCTTCCGCCGCACTGTGGAAGCGCCTGGCCTACGGCGAAGGGCAACAGCGCTGGGTTCGGCCCTCCGCCGCGGCACTGCTCCTGCTGACAGGGCTCATTTACCTATGGAATCTGACGAACTCCGGGTACGCCAATGCCTTCTACGCAGCGGCCGTCCAGTCCGGGACGAAGAACTGGACGGCGTTGCTGTTCGCATCCCTGGACCCAGCCAACGCCATCACCGTCGATAAACCGCCGGCAGCTTTCTGGATCCCGGCCCTGTTGGGCCGGATCTTCGGGTTCAGTTCCTTTACCATGCTCCTGCCCGAAGCCGTCATGGGAATCGCATCCGTCGGGCTGCTTTACCTCGCGGTGAAACGGGCAGCCGGACCGGCCGCAGGCCTTATCGCCGGAGCCGCGCTCGCTGCGACACCGGTAGCGGCCCTCATGTTCCGTTTCAACAACCCGGACGCCATGATGGTCTTCTGCCTCGTGACGGCAGCTTGGATGACGGTGACCGCCACGCAAAAGGGCAGTCCCGTCTGGCTTTTCTGGGCAGGAACCTTTGTCGGTATGGCCTTTCTGAGCAAGATGCTCCAAGGGTTCATGACCGTCCCGGCTTTCGGCCTCGCCTACCTGATAGCGGCCCCGGTTCCCCTGAAGAAGAGGTTTCAGCACCTGCTCGCCGCCGCAGGCGGTATCACGGTCGTCGCCGGAGCCTACGCGCTGGTGTTCCAGCTCTTCCCGGTCTCCTCCCGGCCATACATGGCCGGTTCCCAAACCAACTCCCTCTGGGAACTCGTCTTCGGCTACAACGGGCTCAGCCGCATCCTCGGTGGCAACGCCGGGGGCCCGGGCGTTGGTGTGGCGCCGGATCTCCCCGGCAATCCCGTGGGCCCCGCCGGCGGCTTCCCCGGTGCGGGCGGCTTCCCCGGCGCCGGTGGCGGATTTTCCTTCGGAGGCCCTCCGAGCGTCCTTCGCCTGTTCGGGGGGGAGTTCAGCGCCGAAGTGGCATGGCTGCTGCCCGCGGCGATCGTCCTTCTCGCCGCCGCACTGTGGTTCATGCGTCGGGCTCCGCGAACTGATATGGCCCGCGCGTCGCTGATCATGTGGGGCACCTGGCTGCTCACCATCGCCGGGGTTTTTTCCTTCATGAGCGGCATAATCCACCCCTACTACACGGTCCAACTTGCTCCTGCCGTGGCGGCAGTGATTGGTATCGCCGGGGTCCAGCTCTGGAGGCACCGGTCCCGGGCCGCCGTCCGGACCGTCCTGGTGTCGGCACTCCTGGTCACGGCGGTCTGGTCTTTCGTCCTGCTCTCCAGCAGCCCCGGGTGGCTCCCGTGGCTCCGCTGGACCGTGCTCGCCGTCGGCATACTCAGCGCGGCCCTGATCGCGGCCGGTCCGGCCCGGACCGGCCGGGCAGGTGTTGCGGCGGTGACATTGGCACTCCTTTCTGCAGGCCTTGGCACGGGCGCGTGGACTATCGCCACTGCGGCAACCGGCCATACCGGCGCTATACCTTCCTCAGGGCCGGCCTCCGCGACAAACAACCAAACCATGGGGCTGGCCGGCTTCAGCAGCCCGAACGGTGCTGGTGACCGCGGCGGGGCAGCACGCGGGCGTCCTGACTTCCGCGCCCCGGCGAACCTCCAGCCAGGAGCAGCGCCCGGAGGTTTCGCGGATGCCCCCAGCGACCCGGCGCTGAATGCGCTGCTGCAAAAGGAAACGACAACATGGTCCGCTGCCACCGTCGGGGCGAATAGTGCAGCCGCTCTTGAGCTTGGGTCCAATACGTCCGTGATGGCCATCGGCGGTTTCATGGGCTCTGATCCGTTCCCGACGCTGGACCAGTTCAAACAAATGGTGTCCGCAGGACAGATAGCCTATTTCATCCCCGGCAGTCCCTTCGGCGGCGGCCCGCGCGGCCCGGGAATGCCGGCCGGACCAGCTGGCGCCCAGTCGCAGGACAGCGGCCCCGGGGCCGGGGCCGGAGCCGGGAGCAACGGTGGCCCAGACGGCCGCACACCCCCGGGCGGGGGCGGCACGTCCTCGGCCATCACCCAATGGGTCCAAGCAACATTCCCGCACACAACGGTCGGAGGGAGCACCGTCTACCAGCTGCGCAAATAAAGTCAATCAGCCAACATGACTGCCATGGGCCGTGCGTTGGAAGCCCAACGTGCATTGACGTGGCGACCGCAACGACGTCCCGTAAGCCCCCACCCGATCAAGCTGGCGCTACACGGCAGACACTCAAAGCGCCCAAGCTGCGTCTGCCGAGCCCGCGGTCCCGCACGAGTTCAACTCGGCGCATCAAAAGCGATCGATACTGAGAAGCCCTCGGCGACTCCATCTGCCGCTGTCTTGGAAGCCTCCGCGCGAATCCAGGGACTCGAGCGCGGAGGCTCCCGGTTCTCCAAGCTGGGGGGGACTGGAGAACCTCTGCAATTCTACTGGCCCGCGTAACGTCGTTGCCGGCGGCCTGTTGGGAGGCGCGTTTTTCCGTCACCGCCGGGGAGGGCTGCCCCTGGTCCTCCCGGTCTGCCACCGGGAACGGTGTCGTCCAGGAGCTTGACCTTCACTGGGCAGTTCACCCCGGCGGTTTTTGTACCGTTGGGTGTGGATCCACACGCCGAGGGTGTGTTCCCGCTCAGAATCGCACCCCGGTACGCCGGGTCCAAGGTCCCCTCGGCCGCTTCGCGCCGGCGCCCGGACAGCCACCGCGCCACCGACCTTTCGCCCCGGTCACCGGAACGGTCCTCGGGGAGCCGGCCTTCGGCCTTGACCCAGGCGATGAGTTCTTAGTTCCGCGAGTATGGCGTCGAACCCGAGTCGCAGCGAGGACGGATTCACAAACTTTCCGGCGTACGCTTGTGCCGCTCGTTCGGCTTGTGCACCGGTGGAGGCAAGTTTGCGAAATGTCACGCCGGACAGTGGGCGCGTGGTGTGGTTGTTCCTCGCGTGGGCGACCGCCAGAACAGCCTGTGCCCGAGCCGGGTCTATCTGATCTAGATAGGCTGGCCGCTTGTTCAAGCAGCCAGCCTTTCGTCGCAAATATCTCAGCTTCGTTCGCAACGGTAGCGCTTGTTAGACAGCCAGCCAGAGCAGGGATATCAAGATCAGCCCCAGCACCGAGATGATGGTCTCCATCACCGACCAGGTCTTGATTGTCTGACCGACGGTCATGCCGAAATATTCTTTGACCAGCCAGAATCCAGCGTCGTTGACATGGGAGAAGAACAGCGATCCGGCGCCGATACTGAGCACCACCAGCGCCAGCTGCGCCGGAGACAGTCCCTGCGTCAACGGGGCGATAATGCCGGCGGCGGTTACGGTCGCGACCGTCGCCGACCCGGTGGCCAGACGGATCAGTACGGCGACCATCCAGCCCAGCAGCAGCGTCGACAGGCCCGACGCGATAGCGATCTTGGCGATCGCCGTTCCGGCGCCGCCATCGACGAGCTCCTGTTTGAAGCCGCCACCGGCGCCGACGATGAACACGATGCCGGCGATTGGCATGAGGCTCTGGCCGATCTTCTTACTCAGTGTGGAAGCGCCGAAACCGACAGTGGTGCCGAAGGTGATCATGGCCAGCAGGACGGCGATCAGAAGGGCGACGATTGGGTCACCGAGGAAGTCAAGCAGTGGCAGCCAGGGCGCATCCTTGGGCGCCCAAAGGTCCGCTGCCGCCTTGATCAGCATCAAAACCAGCGGTGTCAAGAGGGTGATGAGCGTCCACGTGAAGGTGGGGCTGCGAGTCGCGGTCGGATCCTGCGCCTTCTGCCCTGACTCTTTTGAACCGACGGCGCTAGCGTCAGATCCGTCCGTCGAAATACCGGCCACGGCCAAGCCGGTTCCCGCGGCCCCAATGGGGACCATCCTCGCGGCAGCTCGGCCGAACAGGGGACCGGCAACGATGACAGTGGGGATCGCAATCACCAGGCCGAAGGCGAGGGTGATTCCCACGTTGGCGTGCAGGATACCTATCGCGGCCAATGGTCCGGGGTGAGGTGGGACGAACCCGTGCAGCACTGACAGGCCCGCCAGCGCCGGGATGCCGAGCCGCATCGCCGGCTCCTTCGTGCGATACACAGCCAGCATGATGACGGGGATAAGCAGCACAAGCCCGATCTCGAAGAACATTGGGATGCCGATGATGCCGGCGATCAGGGCCATCTTCCAGGGCAGCGTCGCCGGTCGACCGCGCAGCAGAGTCTCGATGACCTCGTCGGCTCCGCCGGAATCGGCCAACAATTTGCCAAGCATGGCACCGAGCGCGATCAAGATACCGACGTAGCCGAGCACGCCGCCGGCTCCGAGCTCGTAGGAAGCAGTCACCTTATCGAGTGCGATCCCGGATCCGATACCGACGAACAGGGCTCCGATGGTCAACGCCAGGAAGGCGTTCATCTTCAACCACACGATGAGGAGCACCACGATCGCGATGCCGACCGCTGCAGCGATCAAGACCACAGTGTCATGGCTGGTCCACGGTTCATGGGCAGCGTCTGTCGGAGCAGCGGCGATCACGTTCAGCATCCGGTGCGTGGCGCTTGTCTCACTGGCCAGCATGTTCATGGTGCCTCTCCTTACTTTATTCAGGCGGTCGCGTTGAGCCGGTCCAGAATGCGTTGCGCGATCACGGCGGGCGACGGACCGACGTCGATACGGATGCTCGGTTCGTCTGGTTCCGGTTCTTCGAGGTCGGCGAATTGGCTGTCGAGCAAACTTGCCGGCATGTAGTGCCCTTGGCGGGCCGCCAGGCGTCCAGCGATCGTCTCGGGGTCGCCGGACAGGTAGACGAAGAGGATGCCGGAACCGCGTCGGTTGATCACGTCCCGGTAGGCGCGTTTCAAGGCCGAGCAGGTGATCACCCCGCTCTGTCCGGTGTCGAGTTCCTTTTCCGCCCAGGCGGCGACTTTTTGCAGCCAGGGGGCGCGGTCCGCATCCGTCAGCGGATGCCCTGCGGCCATCTTCTCAACGTTTGCCTTAGGGTGCAGTGCGTCGCCCTCCTCGAACGGCCAACCCAGACGACCCGACAGTAGGGCCGCCACAGTCGACTTGCCGCAACCGGATACGCCCATCACGACGAGCACGATCGGCTTGGCAGGTCTGGTCGGGCCAGCAGTCACCATGCGCTCATCGTGGCACTTTCGCCAGACGACAGCTAGTGGTTTGAGGACCAATGCTTGGAAAAGTCACGCTAAGCCGATCCCCAGTGGTAACGATGGTTGCCTCGGTTCGTTTCGCCCGTATGGCGAAACACAAATATTTGACTGCGGCCGAGGAGAAGTCCTAGGGCGATTCGAGGCGCAGGTCCCGGAACAGGCGGTGTTGGAACGGTTTGTCTTCCTGGACGACGCCGATCGCGTAGCCCGGAGGGGCACCGAAGGGCCGCGACACAGTGTGCTTCTCCGAGTATTCGGACATGTCCAGCGTGATCAGGGCGTCTTCCTCGCCGAACAGGAACTCCGCGAGAGCCTTGGCGAGCTCGGTCTTGCCGACGCCGGTGGGGCCGGCGAAGATGAACGAACCGCCCGGACGCTTGGGGTCCTTCAGGCCTGCACGGGTGCGCCGGATCGCCTGGGACAGGGCCCTGATGGCCTCGTCCTGGCCGACCACACGCTTGTGCAGCTCGTCTTCCATCTTCAGCAGGCGCGAGGACTCCTCCTCGGTCAGCTTGAAGACCGGGATGCCGGTGGAATTCGC
>NZ_FNJS01000040.1:0-40781 GCF_900104405.1 Arthrobacter sp. ok909
TAACAACCATTCCCTGGACAACGAGGCGGACCACCTCCTGGCCTGGGCCGACGGCGGCACCACCGGGATCGCCAACCTGGGCCAGCCGTGCCGGAAACATCACCGCCTCAAACACTCCTCGGCCTGGACACCGAGCGGGGCCTCCACATCCAGCCCGCCGGGCTGGATTTCACCGGCACGGCGCTACTACCCGGCCGAGCACCAGGACTGGGAACCGACCCGCTGGCCGGACCACATCCCGATCACGGCCACAAACACAAACCCACGGGCGGAGCGAGCCGTGCCCACACATCCGGAACATCATCCGGGCCCGGGCCCCACTAGTCGCCCCGGCCAGGATCCCGGCCATCCTCCCGAACCGGAACTGCCCCCGGATCCCTTCCCCGACTGGCACCACTTCACGGCCGGGCACCCATTCCCCGCCGCAAACACCGACGACCCCGGCTGGCCGGCACCCCTCGACGACCCCATCCCGGAAGACCTCCTGTTTCCATTTCTGTGATCGGCTACCTCACGTCTCCGGGCGGTGTCGACGTCTGAGCAGCTCAGAGGTCCAAGCAGAACGAAATCGCTGGCCACGGCCCATTTAGGGTTTGTGAGAAGCTAGGGGAGTGAACGACATCCTCCCCATTATTCTGCCCATTCTCGCTGTGCTGGTGGTCCTCGGCGCGCTGATCCCGGTGCTCATGAAGACCCGGAAGAACGTCAAGAACTATCCCGGCACGCGCGACGCAAACGACCCCGTGCAGGCCCCGGGAGCCGGGACCCTTGTGGAGGACCGTCCGGCGCCGGCGCCTGAACGGAAGGCGCCGGACGGCGTCGAGGTCGAAGGACTCGAAACGGTCGAGGTGCCGGACAACGCGGCCGGCTTGGAAACCGTGCCGGTGGAAACCCCGCTGCCGGTGGCCGGGCGCCTCATCCGGCTGCGCGAGCGGCTGGTCAAATCCAACAACATCCTGGGCAAGGGGCTCCTGGCCCTGCTCTCGGCGGACAAGATCGATGAAAACGTCTGGGACGAGGTCGAGGAAACCCTCCTGCTGGCCGACCTCGGCACCGAACCGACCATGCAGCTCGTGGATGCGCTCCGCGAACGTGTCAAGGTGATCGGCACGCGGGACCCCGAGCACGTCAAGGCCCTGCTCCGCGAGGAACTCATCAAGCTCGTGGACCCCACCATGGACCGCACCCTGCACGTGGAGCGCCACGCCGACAAACCTGCCGTCATGATGGTGGTCGGCGTCAACGGCGTCGGCAAGACCACCACCGTGGGCAAGCTGGCCCGCGTGCTCGTCGCCGAAGACAAGGATGTGCTGCTGGGCGCAGCCGACACCTTCCGTGCGGCCGCCGCCGAGCAGCTGGCCACGTGGGGCCAGCGCGTGGGTGTCCCCACCGTGAAGTCGGACATCGACGGCGCTGACCCCGCCTCGGTGGCCTACGAGGCCGTCAAAGCGGGCATCGACCAGGAAGTCGACGTCGTCATGATCGACACCGCGGGGCGGCTGCAGAACAAGGTCGGCCTCATGGACGAGCTCAGCAAGGTCAAGCGGGTCATCGAAAAGCTTGCCGAGGTGGACGAGGTCCTGCTGGTCCTGGATGCCACCACCGGCCAGAACGGGCTCAACCAGGCCCGGGTATTCTCCGAGGTGGTCAACATCACCGGAATCGTCCTGACCAAGCTCGACGGCACCGCCAAGGGCGGAATCGTCGTCGCCATCCAGAAGTCCCTGGGCGTGCCGGTCAAGCTGATCGGCCTGGGCGAAGGCGCCGATGATCTCGCGCCGTTCGACGCCGAAGCGTTCGTGGACGCGTTGCTGAACTAATCACGCACGGCAAAAAGTGCCCCGGTCCGCAGAGGACCGGGGCACTTTTTTGCTGCTGGTTGTGCTGCGCGAAGTCAGCGGGATGTGGCTAGTACGTGAAGTGCAGCACCGTCACGGTTCCGGCCGTCAGCTTGAACTGCTGCGTCCCAGACTTATAAGCGAAGCCGGGCACCGTGGCACGCTCGGCGAGGGGCTTCGGCTCGGACTTGGCGCCGTCGATCACGGTCTGGTCCTCGGCTTTGTAGCTGGGGCCGCTGAGCTGGGTCATGGTCCCGGTCACCGGCTTGCCCGGCAGGTTCAGGGTGACGTCGGTCTGCGCGGCCTTTTCGGGGTCGTTTTCATTGATGATCACAACGCTGGTGCTGCCGTCCGCGTTCTGCAGCGCGTAGCTGAACGCCAGCCCGCCGCCGGAGCTGTTCAGCTTCATGAACTTGCCGGCCTCAAGCTCGGCCACCATGGAGATGCCGAAGAAGTTGGCCCGGCCGGACATCTGGCCGTTGCCGAACGGGTAGGCGCCGGCGCTGCAGATCGCGGACAGGGGCGGGCCGCCCTTGCAGGTCTGCAGGGAGCTGTGGAAACCGATCCGGGTGATCCCCAGCTGGGCGGCGTTGAGGGCATAGTCTGCCGCCCACAGGGCCGAGGCGTGGGTGCGGGAGGTCTCGTTCGAGCCGGGGCAGGCGGCGATCCCGGTTTCCGGGAGCCATGTCTCCAGGCCCGCGTCCTGGCCGACCTTGAGGGCCGATTTCTGGTAGTCGGCGGCGCGGTCATGCATCAGCTGGCTCATCAGGTTGGCCATGGTGGGCGAGCCCTTGGGGTCGCTGCCGTCACAGCTGTACAGCGGGTAGTTATGGAACGTGAGGATCTTCTTCTGTGGGAGGTCAGCATCGACGAACGGCTGCCACCACTTCTGGTCATAGGCACCCGGGCCTGAGATGGGCACCTTGGGGGCCACCGCGTAGATGGCGTTGGCGTAGTCCTTCAGTTCCCGGAGGTACTGGTCCAGGCTGTAGCCGGTGCCGGTCTTCACATCGTTGAAGACGAAGCCGTTGGGTTCGTTGCCCACCGTGACGCTGAGCAAACGGTCGCCGAAGATCTCCGAGGCGTTCTTGACCATGTCTGCCGCCCGGGCCGGGTCGTAATGGCCCAGGTCCACCGTCAGGCTGATCGTGGCATTCCCGGCCTCAAGAAGAGTCTTCACCCGTGCCAGGTCAGCCGGGCCCACGGCCTTGACCGGGTGGGTCTTGTCTCCCTTGTAGCCGGCGGGGACGGCCTCGCCAGTGGAGGTCCAGAAGAAGCGCCGGTCCACGGAGTTGCCGCCAAAGCGCAGGACAGGCTGGTCGATCTCCTTCAGGAGCTTGACCATCGACGCGTTGTCGGCGCTGAGGTCAGGGTCTGCCAAGTCCGTTGCCTCCAAGGAGATTCCCGTCATCCCCTTGTTCAGGGTCGTGCCCACGAGGTCGCTGGAGACGTCCACCTTATGGGGCTCAACCTTTTCCAGCGGCGACCCGGCCGGCGGACCCGCCTGCTGGTAGTACGTCACCGGCGGCCCCACCTCGGCAGGGCCGGACGCCGGGGCGGATTCGGACGTGGCCGGTGGTGCCGACGGTGCCTGGGTGGGTCCGCCGAGAGCCAGGGGAACCAGCACCGCCGTGGCCGCGAGGACGGCTACGATTCCGGCGCCGGCGATAATCCATGCGCGCTTCTTCTTTCCGGCATTCACTGCGTTCGCCGGATTAGCCGCATGTGCGGGGTTGGCTGGGTCAGGGCTATCGGCTTTCCCGAGGGAAGAGTCGAATCTGGCCATGGGGGATTACCTCCGGAGGGTTGTGGCAAGTGACCCCAGCTTAGCCAAGGGCGGAGGCCGCCGCTGACCAGCGGGTTCGTGCCAGGGCGCCGTCTGCGGTCATTGGCCCCGGGGGCCCGGGCGGGAGACAGTTTGCGGCGTTCCCCGGCGCGCGGGCTAGGCGCGGTTGGCGGTGTGCCGGACAAACGTTTCCCGGGCCGGGAGCCACACAGCGGCGGCGGCCAGCAGCATGCCGCCCGTGATGCCGAAGGCCCAGCCGTAGCCCAGACGGTCCGCCAGCAGCCCGGCCACGACGGGTCCGACGATCGCACCGCTGTCAGAGGCCATCTGGAAGACGGCCAGGACGCGGCCGCCGGAGCGCTCGTTGCCGATCACGTCGGCGATGGCAGCCTGCTGGGCCGGCCCCAGCAGCCCGGAGCCAATCCCCGCACAGGCGGACGCGAGCAGGAACCAGGGCAGCTGGTGAGTGAACCCGATAGCCGCAGTGGCTGTGCCGGTGACTACCAGCCCGGCGAGTAGGAGCGGCTTGCGGCCGAGGCTGTCCGCGAGCCGGCCGGAGAACGTCAGCGCCACCGCGTTGCCGCCCGCAAACACGGCCAGTGCCCAGCCGGCCGATTCCGGACCGGCGCCGAGGGCCACGACGGCGAACAGCGGCACCGTCGCCATCCGCACCCCGAAGGTGGCCCAGCCATTGGCGAAGCTCGAAAACAGGCCGGCCCGGTACGCGCTGTCCCGCAGCGCGTCTTTCAGTTCCATCGCCGGGGCCGTGGCGCCGGGCTCCCGCGAGGCGGCCGGGACGTGGCTGAGCTGGGTCTGCACCACGATGGCCGCCAGCACGAGGGCGGCCGCGTAGGCAAGGAACGGCACCCGGAGGCCGAAGTTGGCGAGCAGGCCGCCGACGATCGGTCCGCAGACGTTGCCGATCAGGAATGCCGAGGCGTAGGCCCCGGAGACGCGGCCGCGGCTTTTCGGCGGCGCGAGCCGGACCACGAGCGCCATGGATGCCACGGTAAACATCACCGACCCCGCTCCGCCGAGCCCGCGGAAGATCAGGAGCTGCCAGTAGTCCTGGGCGAATGCGCAGGCCGCGGTCGACGCCGCCACAATCAGCAGACCGGCAACGTAGACGGGCCGTTCGCCGAACTTCACGATCAGCGCGCCGCCGGCCGGGGCGAAAACCAGCCGCATGAAGGCGAAGATGCTCACGATCACCGCCGCCGCCGTCGCGCCGACGTTGAAAGTGGTCGCGAACTGGGGGAGGACCGGCGCGACAAGGCCAAAGCCGATCGCGATGAGGAAGGCCGCCACCAGCATCACCTTGATGTCCCGGGGAAGCCGGGAACGCCCGTGCGCCACGGCGGGCAGCTTGGGGGCGGCTTCGCCGGCGGGGCGGGAGGTCTTGCTCATAGTGCGTTAGTCCTTGGGGAGAAGCGGGGCCGGCGGGCTGCAGGTCCTAAAGCGCGGGATTATGCGGATGAAACATAACCGTAACAAGTGTGAGATGCACCATTTACGTCCGGGAGGTTCTTGTAACAACCCGGCAATCTAAATCCTCCGCCAGCGAAACACGGTCCCGCGAAACTCGATGTAGAACGCAAATAATGCGTTGGGACCGGCGGACTACTCCGCACCTAATAGCAAGAGAGGACGTAGACCATGGAACTCACCGCAGGTCTCGTTTGGCTCCTGGTCGCCGCGGCACTCGTGCTGTTCATGACCCCGGGTCTAGCATTCTTCTACGGCGGCATGACTCGTGCCAAGTCGGCTTTGAACATGATGATGATGAGCTTCGTCGCCATTGGCACCGTCGGGATCATGTGGGTCCTGTGGGGCGCTTCGATGGCCACGAGCAACGAGGACAACTTCTTCCAGATCTTCGCCAACCCGTTCAGCCACTTCGGCCTCCACGGTTTCACCGAACCGGCTGACCTGCTCAAGGTCGGCTACGCGGCCACGTTCGCCATCATCACTGTGGCCCTGATCTCCGGTGCGGTCGCCGACCGTGCCAAGTTCTCCGCCTGGGTGGTCTTCACCCCGATCTGGGCAACGCTCGTCTACGCCCCGATGGCCTTCATGGTCTGGGGCGGCGGCCTCTTCTCCGCCAGCGGCTGGTTCGGTCAGACGTTCGCGCCGGTCATCGACTTCGCCGGCGGCACCGTGGTCCACATCAACGCCGGCGTCGCGGGCCTCATCCTGGTCCTGATCATCGGCAACCGCAAGGGCTTCGGCAAGGACCCGAACCACCGCCCGCACAACATTCCGTTCGTCATGCTCGGTGCCGCCATCCTGTGGTTCGGCTGGTTCGGCTTCAACGCCGGTGCCGCCGCGACCGTTGAGCAGGCCGGCCTGATCTGGATCAACACCCTGGCCGCCCCGGCCGCCGCCATGCTCGGCTGGCTCGCCGTCGAACGCTACCGCGACGGTCACCCGACGTCCCTGGGTGCCGCCTCCGGTGTGGTCGCCGGCCTCGTCGCCATCACCCCGGCCTGCGCCAACGTCTCCCCGCTGGGTGCAATCGCCCTCGGCGTCGTCGCCGGTGTGGCCTCCGCACTCGCCGTCGGCCTGAAGTTCAAGTTCGGCTACGACGACTCGCTCGACGTCGTCGGTGTCCACCTCGTGTCCGGTGTTATCGGCACCGTGGCAATCGGCTTCCTGGCTACTCCGACCCAGGGCGCCGCGGGCCTGTTCTACGGCGGCGGCACCACGCAACTCGTCGCCCAGTCCCTGGCGGCACTGTGTTCCATCGTCTTCACTGCCGTGATGACGTTCATCATCGCCTTCCCGATCCACAAGCTCATGGGCTTCCGGGTCTCCCAGGAACAGGAAGTCGTTGGTGTGGACCTGAGCCTGCACGCAGAGACCGCTTACGAGTTCGGCGTCGGCGGCCACGGCGGCAGCTTCCAGCCGCTGCACGAACTGATCACCGGCAAGACGGGCGAAGACGCAGTCTCCGCAGCTCCGGTGGACGTCACGTCCAACGGCAAGAAGAACGCAACGGGTAAGGAAAGTGTGGGGGCATGAAACTGATCACGGCAATCGTCCGTCCGGAAAAGCTGGAGGCTATTCGCGAAGGTCTCGAAGCCTACGGTGTGCAGGGCCTGACGGTCAGTGCAGCCAGCGGCTACGGCCGGCAGCGCGGCTACACCGAGGTGTACCGCGGGGCTGAGTACAACGTGGACCTCCTGCCCAAGATCCGGGTAGAAGTCCTGGCCACCGACGAACAGGCGGACGACATCCTCGATGTCATCATCGCCAGTTCGAACACCGGCCGGGCCGGCGACGGCAAGGTCTGGACGATGGATGTGTTCGAGGCCGTCAGGGTCCGCACCGGAGAGCGCGGCGCGGCAGCCATCTAGCTGCTCCCGCTCTGCCGCGGAACGCGGCACTGACACAGCGGTCCTGACACAGCGGGCCGGATGCCCGAAAAGGCATCCGGCCCGCTTCGTCGTTTCTGCGGTTGCCTCCAGCGAGTTGCGCGCTGTGAAGCGGCCGCTGTGTTGGGTCCGCTTAGGCCGGCCAGTCCTCCGGGCCCGAGGTCCCGGCGGGATAGTCCTCCAACGGCACGTGTCCGGCCGCCCAGGACTTCAGCACCGGGTCCAGGATGCGCCAGCAGTCCTCGGCGGTGTCCGCCCGCACTGAGAGCAGCGGATCGCCGGTGAGGACGCCCTCCAGCACTTCACCGTACGGCAGGAGCTCGGAAGCGCTCAGCTCTGCCTGCAGGGTGGCCCGGTCCAGGCTCAGGACATCGCCGGGGCCGTTCACATCGACGTCGAATTTCAGCGTGTCCGGGCCAAAACCGATCCGAAGCTGGTTGGGGGCGTCCACGCCGCTGAACCCCTTCGGCAGATGCGGCACCGGCCGGAACGTCACCACGGCTTCCTTGCGCTTGGTGCCCAGCGCTTTGCCCGAACGCAGGATGAACGGCACGCCCTGCCAGCGCCAGTTGTCGATCCCGAGCTGCACCTCGGCGAGGGTTTCGGTGTCCCTGGCCGGGTCCACCCCGGCCTCCTTGGCGTAGTCCGGGACCTTCCGGCCGTCGATGGAACCGGCCGTGTAGCGTGCCCGGCGGGTACTTTGGCGGTACGGGGCCTTGATGCTGCTGGCGCGCAACACCGTGGCAATGGCATCACGCAGGTCGCGTTCGTCCACGGACGCCGGCGGCTCGATCGCCATGAGGGCCATGATCTCCAACAGATGGCTTTGGATCATGTCCCGCAGGGCGCCGGCGCCGTCGTAGTAGCGGGCCCGGCCCTCCAGGGCGAGGTCTTCGTCGAAAACGATCTCGACCTTTTCGATGTACTGACGGTTCCACACCGGCTCCAGGAACGTGTTCGCGAAGCGCAGGCCCAGGATGTTCAGGACGGTTGCCTTGCCCAGGAAGTGATCCACCCGGTGGATGTGGTCCTCCGGGACCAGCGCGGCCAGCGTCTTGTTCAGGTGCCGGGCCGACTGCTCGTCCGAGCCGAACGGCTTCTCCATCACCAGCCGGGTCCTGGCGGGCACGTCCTCCGGGGCCAGCGCCTCGCACGCGAGCTGGCTGACGTGCGGCGGAAGGGCGAAGTAGACGGCCACGGGGCCCTCCAGCTCCTTCAGCAGCCCGGCGAGCTGCCCGCCGGCTGTGACGTCGAGCTGGTGGTACGTGCTCTCCTTGCGGATCCGCTTCAGCTCATGCTTGCCCTCGGTATCGGCCTGCGAGTTCTCGTCCGCGAAAGACTCCTCGATCCGCTCCAGCCACTGATCGGCCGTCCACGGGTCGGATCCGGCACCGACTAACGTGAGGCCGTCGGCGCGGCCCCGGGCCACCAGGCGGGCGAGTCCGGGGAGCAGGAGCCTGCCGGTGAGATCGCCCGAGGCGCCCAGGATGAGGAGTGTTTTTACAGTTAATTGGCTGGTCACCTAAGCCAGCATGCCATCCTGAAGGCTCATCTTGGTACCCTAGATAGTCGAGTCCCGTTGTCGAGGCGGTTCGTTCAGGCGAACACCAGTCACGACGCTGGCGTGCCGGACCGGCCGCCACCTGTAGATCCACTGAAAGAAGTGCACGGCGCGTGTTCAATTCACTCTCTGACCGGTTGACAGCAACCTTCAAGAATCTGCGTGGCAAGGGCCGCCTGACCGAGGCGGACGTTGACGCCACCGTCCGGGAGATCCGGCGTGCCCTCCTGGACGCCGACGTCGCCGTGCCCGTGGTCCGGGAGTTCACCGGCCGCGTCCGCGAGCGTGCCCTCGGCGCCGAGGTATCCGGTGCGCTGAACCCGAGCCAGCAGATCGTGAAGATCGTCAACGAGGAACTCGTCGAGATCCTCGGCGGCGAGACCCGCCGGATCCGCCTGGCCAAGACCGGGCCCACCATCATCATGCTGGCCGGCCTCCAGGGTGCCGGTAAGACCACCCTGGCTGGCAAGCTGTCCAAATGGCTCAAGGCCCAGGGCCACAGCCCGATGCTCGTTGCCTGCGACCTTCAGCGCCCCAACGCCGTCACCCAGCTGCAGGTGGTCGGCCAGCGCGCCGGGGTGCCCGTCTTCGCCCCGCACCCCGGTGCCACGTCCACCGAACTTGACCACCCCGCCGGTGACCCGGTCGCCGTCGCCCGCGCCGGCGTCGAGGAAGCCAAGCGCACCCTCCACGACGTCGTGATTGTGGACACCGCCGGCCGTCTCGGCGTCGACGCCGACATGATGGAACAGGCGCGCCAGATCCGCCGCGCCATCGTCCCGAACGAAGTCCTGTTCGTCATCGACTCCATGATCGGCCAGGACGCAGTCAACACGGCGATGGCCTTCGACGAGGGCGTCAACTTCACCGGCATCGTGCTGTCCAAGCTCGACGGCGACGCCCGCGGCGGTGCCGCGCTCTCCGTCGCCTCGGTCACCGGCAAACCGGTCATGTTCGCGTCCACCGGCGAAGGCCTGGACGACTTCGAGCTCTTCCACCCGGACCGCATGGCCTCGCGCATCCTCGACATGGGTGACGTCCTCACCCTGATCGAGCAGGCCGAGAAATCCTGGGACAAGGACGAGGCCGCCCGGATGGCGAAGAAGTTCGCCGACCAGGAAGACTTCACCCTGGATGACTTCCTCGCCCAGATGCAGCAGATCCGCAACATGGGCTCCATGAAGAAGATGCTCATGATGATGCCGGGTGCGCAGAACATCCGGCAGCAGCTGGAGCAGTTCGACGAGCGCGAGATCGACCGGGTCGAGGCCATTGTCCGCTCCATGACCCCGCACGAGCGCGTGGCACCCAAGATCATCAACGGCTCCCGCCGGGCCCGGATCGCCCGCGGCTCCGGTGTGCACGTCTCCGAGGTCAACGGCCTGCTGGAGCGCTTCGCCCAGGCCCAGAAGATGATGAAGAAGATGGCCGCCGGCGGCGGCATGCCCGGAATGCCGGGGATGCCCGGCATGGGCGGCGGGGGAGGCGCCCGCAAGGGTGCCAAGTCCGCGCCCAAGAAAAAGGCCCGCTCCGGCAACCCGGCCAAGGCCGCGCAGGAACTGCGCGACGCCGAGGCCCGGCGTGCGGCCGGCGCCAAAGCCCTGCCCACCGGAGCGTCGTTCGGCCAGCAGGGCGGCGACTTCGATCCGTCCCAGCTGAACCTGCCCAAGGGCTTCGACAAGTTCCTCGGCGGCAGCAAATAGCCACCGCCCGCTGATGCCGCCGGGGCTGTGTCGCCGGCGGCATCAGCACTGAAGTGCCATAGGGTTAGACCATGTTCAAGCAGCGCGTAGTCTTCGTCCACGGGGCTGGCAGCTTTGGGGCCGCCGCGTGGCCAAAGCAGCACGGGATGGCGCTGGACTACGACGCCCTGTTCCTGCGCCGGCACGGGTTTGACCCTGTTGCGGAACCGCTTGAATCCGACTTCGCCGCCGACGCCGCAATCGTGCTCGCATCACTGGCGGACGACGGCCGCGGCGAGGCCGGCGGCCACGTGGTGGCCCACTCGCAGGGCGCCATCGCCGCCATGATGGCCGCCGTCGAGCGCCCCGACCTCGTCCAGTCCCTGACCCTGGTGGAACCGGCCTGCCTGTCGTTGACCGCCGAACTCCCGGCCACAGCCGCGCACCGGGCGCTCATGCAGCCGCTTTTCGATGTCCGGCACAACCTCAGCGACGACGACTTCCAGCGCGAATTTATCCGCCGCGTCTTCGCCGCCGACGCCCCGGGGGCCACGACGCCGGAGGCCCTCCGGGCCGCGCGCCGGCTCCGCCTGCAGGCGCCGCCGTGGGACGCCCCGCTGCAGATCGTGCCCGGCGTGCCGACGCTGGTCCTGACCGGCGGCTGGGAACCCCTCTACGAGGAAATCGCGGGCTACCTGCGCGAGACCGGCGCCCTGCACCGCACCGCCCCGGGAGGACACCGCCCCCAGGATTCCACCGAAGGGGACAGAGTCATCCGCTCGTTCATCGGCGAGGTCAGCCGGCTCCAGCACGCCCGGGCTTCCTGAGAACTAGCGATGCTCCTAAGCGGGGTGTCGTTTCGCCTCCGACGGGACTTTTACTCCGTTTGCGAGAGTGCTCGCTCCCAGGCTGTGTGGTTTCGGGCAACATACTCAGCGGCTGCACGCCAATGCCCGCCATGCCCGTTCGCATACATGTCTGCCCAGGGCTGGAGTCCGCTTTCGCTAGAGGAACGGAGAAGCTCGAACATCGCCGCGGTGCGTTTCGCCATAGCGGGTGGTAACGCCTCGCGCAACGCGATGTCGGCGTCGTATCCGTCGACGAGAGCGCGCAGTCTCGCAGCAGCGGACCCCACTGCCTGCCCTTCAAAGAGCATCCCGAAAGACTGCGCGGCGTATGCCAGATCCCACAACCTGGTGCTCGGCCCGGCGCCATCCCAATCGATGAAAACCCGCCGGTCTCCCATGATGAGGTTCCAAGGCGCGAGATCGTTGTGGCACATCAGGTTAGGACTCTCCGCTGGCAGCAGCATCGTCCAAGCGTCCGGGTCGGGAACCGAAATGAATTCGCTGGCATCGTGGATCCGGCGAATCATTCTCCCTACCCGCAGCAGGTCCTCGGGCCCCAGCGGCAACTGATCGAGCGCAAGTGTGCCGCTGACGTACTCAACCATCTGCCGCCCCTGATGATCGCAACCCAGCGGCGTGGGCGCGTCCACTCCACGCTCGCGGAGAGCGCCGAGGTAGCTCTGTACGACCGACGTGTTGTCGATCCAAGGCTTTCGCACTGTCTCACCTATACGCACCACGCGGCCTGGCGCGTTGCCTCCCGTCAATTCCTGCTCGTCATCGCACATCCCAGCAGGCTAGTGCCTGCAAGACTGACGTCCAACCGGGTGAGGTGGGTTGGGACTGTCCAGGATGAATCCCCGCCGTTTCGTCTTTGATATCAACGGCCCTTTCTTGAGGAATCTCCCGAGTTCTTGCCCGGTCCAAAAGGTGTCGACAAACGAGGGCCCCAGGAGGGTCTATCTGCGGCCGCGTCTTGAACGTTCTCGCACAAAGGCCGGCCATGCTGGCCGCGATACTGTTTGAGCAACCGCTAGCCGGGCGTACCGCCGCGGGCCCTTCTTTCGGCGAGACGCTCGTGTTGCCGTGTGTGAACGTCGCTCACCCATTCCCAACCCTCTTGAGCCGAGGGGCCGACGCGCGGGTCGCTCGGATCACGTGCGTCACGCAAGGCGTGCACATATGCCCGATCCTGATCGATCCATGTGTGGACCTGGTCCGTTTTTCCGACGGACCCGTGCCCGGGGATGACGACATCGACGACACCGGCCACGCTCTCCAGCAGGTGCAGCGCGGCGAGGTAATCCTCGATCGGGTCAGCGGTGTCGCTCAGGTCGAGCATTGGAATCAGGACATCGGAAAGCATGTCCCCGGCAACAAGAACCCCTCGTTCCTCGATCAATAGCGCCGCATGGCCAGGGGCGTGCGCCTGATGCTCGAGGATCCGCACAGGAGGGCCATCCCAGGGAATCTGCACAGCCGAGTCGACTGATTTCGCGGGCGTTAGCGCCAGAATGTGGCGAGCTGTTCGGCAAGGGCTCTGCCTTGGTCGTAACCCGCTTGAGCGGCGGGCGGACGCGTTGACAGATCCATCAGATTGCTGCCGAATGCGTTGAGGGAGTTGCTGTCCGGCAAGATCGTTTCGACTCTGCTGCCCCGTGCGCGGAGTTCGTCGGCCTGTGCGGCAAGATGCATGCCCCAGTCCAACGGCGTCCGTGTTCTGCCGCCAAGTGGTGACAGCACCAGCACCCGCCCGTATCCGGCTGCCAGATCGGCATTCTCGTTGCGTCGGTAGCCACCGTCGATGTATCGGTTGTCGCCGATGGCGTAGGGAGGGCCACTGGCGCAGCTAGCGGCGACGGCGTCCGCCAGTTCGACTCCGCTGTCGCGGTCGAACACGACCGGTTCACCGGTATGGGCATCGACCGCCGTGATGAGCACCGCTCGTTGCGGCCAGAGCTGACTGGGCAGCCGCGCGGCGACGGTAGCGCGCCACCGCGTTTGCCCGGAGCCATCCGATGCCGCATCCATGTCGAGCGACGCCGCACCCATTCTGCGGCGCATATCGGCCGCATCCTCAGCGGCGGCGATGATTCTCCTAGTTCTCTCCATATGGTCGCCCGGCCCAACTGGAACGCGTCCACCGACGGATCCGACCGGACCAGTCCGTTGATGGGGCGCAGCGGCAAGGATTTGGGCAAGCAGTTCGGTCGGGGCCGCGCCAGTTATTTGGGCCGCAGCCGTCGATCCGGCCGACGTCCCGATGATCAGATCAGCCTCGGTCACATCCAAACCGGCTTCAGACAGGCCGGCGATGATACCGATCAACCACGCATTGCCTGCCGATCCACCACCACCGAGGACCAATGCTCGCTCACCCGCGGCACGCACCCGCCCTATGGCGTCGACCTGCGGCTGATCCTGGTCGGACCTCGGCCGGTCGGAGGCCGTCGCCGAGGTGAAGTGCAGACCTGAAGAAGGTGTTGTGTTCATGGGAGTCGCCTTTCGCGAATTGCCTGGAGGGCGCTCCCGGTAGCGACTACCTCAGTCGCGCGATCGTCGACTGCAGGGGAGCACCCACTGTGGATACTGCGTTCATGGGTCTCACCTCCTGGCACTGGATCACGATCCCCGGCAGGCTACCACGCCCGCGACGCGGTGCGCCATCGGCATCATGGCGGTTGCCGTGCAGCGACGCCGTCACCAACCGCCACGCGTCGGCGTATGTCCCTTTCGGGCATCGTCGGGCATTGCCATTTCGGCCCGCAGGCCTAAGAGACGGATCGGCCGGCCCGCTTCGATTCCGGCTGCGAGGTCCAGGGCCCGCGCGAGGATTTCGTTCCGGTCGAAAGTCTCGGGAATCTTCCTCGCGTGGGTCTTGGTGAGGAACGGCGCGTACCGAACCTTGAGGGTCAGCCCTATCACGGGCCGTCCTTCGGCCACAACATCCTCAAGGACACGCGCTGTCAGCTCCCTCACGGCGTCGTCCACCTGGGCGGGCTCGGTCAGGTCGCGCTGGAAGGTGGTCTCCCGGCTATGCCCGCGGGCAACCCACGGGGTGTCGTCCACAACGCTGGTGCCGTCCCCGCGTCCGAGCTCCGCGTACCAAGGACCCATCCTGGGGCCGAACTCCGGGACCAGGTCCAGGGGGTCGGACGCGGCGAGCTCGGCGACTGTGTTGATGCCTAGTTTGGCCAGCCGGGCCGACACTTTGGCTCCGATGCCCCACAGGTCCTTGGTGGGCCGACTGCCCATGACGTCGAGCCAGTTCCCGGCAGTGAGACGGAAGACGCCGGCCGGCTTGCCGAAACCGGTGGCGACCTTTGCCCGGACCAGGGTGTCGCCGATGCCCACGCTGCAATGCAGCTGCGTTTGCTCCAGGACAGCGGCCTGCACCTGCCGGGCGTAGGCCTCCGGATTCTCTGTCTCTGTGCCTACAAAGGCTTCATCCCAACCCAGCACCTGCACGGTGGCGCCGGGCTGCGCGCGCAGGGTAGCCATCACCGTTTCAGACGCCGCGAGGTAAGCCTCCGGATCGACGGGCAGGATCACAGCGTCGGGCACTTTCCGGGCAGCAATGCGTAAGGGCATTCCGGAACCCACGCCGAACGCCCTGGCTTCGTAGGATGCGGTCGACACCACAGCTCGTTCCGTGGGGTCGCCCCGACCGCCGACAATGATCGGCTTGCCCGCAAGCTCCGGCCGCCGGAGCACCTCGACCGCCGCGATGAATTGGTCGAGATCGACGTGCAGCACCCACCGGATTCCGCTCACGCCACCAGTCTGCCCTAAACATCCCTGGCAAGCATCGGCTCTCCACCGGGCTTGGCCGCGGGGCCTGCGGCGTCCTACTGCCTCGAATACTGCCTCGAAACCCCTGTGCCTCGGAACGCATGTGAAGCAAGACAACTCACAGCCTCGTTGAGCAATACCAAGCGGTGTAGGGGTACGCCCTCATTCCTGCCCCTGACCTGCGCATTCATTGTCGGAATCGGTGCTTGGGCACTACACTCGGCGACGGGGGATGGGGGTAGCGATGGTCGCTCCGAGTTCAGGGGATCACGTCCGGGAGGATGATTTGCCGGCCCGCATTCGTGCGCTGCGGATGCCCGGCTGGGCTGGCGCGGCCCTCGGTGCGGGCCTGCTGGCGGTCGCGGTCGCGGCGGTCGCCGGCTCGATCCTGGTCAACGAACGCGACAGCACGATCATCGCGGCCTGGGCGGAGGCGCTCATCATGGCGGGGGCAATCATTTTGGCGGTCTTCGGCGCCGTCCTGCTGTGGTACGCCGGCGAGTGGGTCACGCTCACGCCGGACGCGGCGATCGTGACGAAGGCGTTCCTCGCCCGGGCCAGGGTCGATCGCACGCAGCTTGAAGACTTCCACCCCTATCCCCACCGGTACGCCGGCCGTGGGGGCGTCCAGTACCGGATGGTCCCGACCTTCACCTTTAGGGACCCGCATGGCCGGCTCCGGGACCTGCCGCTGCCGTTTCTGGCCTACTGGAACAAGGTTGGGGGCGCGGACGCCCCCCTGCCGCCGCGCGCCGCGTACCTCGAGGCGTGGGCTCGCGCGGCCGGCAGCCCGTACTCGAGAACGGTGTTCACAGCCGCCGTGCCGTACACGCTCTCGATGCACCGACAATCCGTGAGGACGGGTCTGCTGCGCCGGGCACGCGTGGCGGCAATCCTCATCCCGATGGTCTCGATTGGGCTCGGCCTGGCCCTCGGCTTCGGGCTCGGACCGGTCGCCAAAGCCTTCGGCGGGCATGACCGCAGTTTCGACGCCCAAACGAACCGCACCGGCATCCGCGATCTCGACGACGCCCTCACGCCCGCCGTCGCCGCCTACCAGTGGCGTTCGGAGCAGTTCAAGCCCGGCACAAGAGACTTCAGCTTCTTCCCGACCCTGCGGTCACTGCCGTCGGCGCCGTACACGGTCCGATACTTCATCCGAGACCCTGCGCAGCGCGGCACAGACCTCAGTCCCCCGGAGCAGAAGTATGGCCGAATCGTCTCGGAAGGGACGATTTCCGCAAAGAACCCCACGATCGAATTCGCGCTCGACCACGACGCAAGCACCTTCACCTTCGAGGTCTACGTCACCGACGACCGCGGCCACACGACGCTCAACTCCGAGCTCTACAGGAACATCGCCGCGAATCCGGCACGGACGCCGACGCCGAATCCGGCACCGACGCCGGCGCCGACGTCCTGAGAGCGACGGCTCGCGCGGTCGGACCGCCCTCCGTCGCCTCCGGTTAATGCCTCATCAGGGGCGTCCCATGGCCGTCCGAGGCGCCCGCCCGGCAGGGCAGGCGCCCCGGACCGTGGACTAGGCCGAGGCCTGTACGCCCACGGTCGGCTCGGGCAGGTAGACCTTGCCGCCCGCTGCCAGGAATTCGTTGCTCTTCTCCCGCATCCCGGCGGCCATCTGCGCCAGTGCCGCCTGCGAGTCGGCGGAACCATATTCGTCCCGGATGTCCTGGCTGATCCGCATGGAGCAGAACTTGGGCCCGCACATCGAGCAGAAGTGCGCCGTCTTGGCCGGTTCCGCGGGGAGCGTCTCATCGTGGAAGGACTCGGCGGTCACCGGATCCAGGGACAGCGCGAACTGGTCCCGCCAGCGGAACTCAAACCGCGCCTTGGACAGGGCGTCGTCGCGTTCGTGCGCTCCGGGGTGGCCCTTGGCGAGGTCGGCCGCGTGGGCCGCGATCTTGTACGTGATCACGCCGGTCTTCACGTCGTCCTTGTTCGGCAGCCCCAAGTGTTCCTTGGGCGTGACGTAGCAGAGCATCGCGGTGCCATAACGGGCAATCTCCGTGGCGCCGATCGCCGAGGTGATGTGGTCATAGCCGGGTGCGATGTCCGTGACCAGCGGCCCCAGCGTGTAGAAGGGGGCGCCCTTGCAGAGCTCCTGCTGGCGCTCCACGTTCTCCCGAACAAGGTGGAACGGCACGTGTCCCGGGCCCTCCACCATGACCTGCACATCGAACTCCCAGGCCCGCTGGGTGAGCTCGGCCAGTGTGTCGAGTTCGGCGAACTGCGCGGCGTCGTTGGCGTCCGCCGTCGCGCCGGGCCGCAGCCCGTCGCCGAGGGAGAACGAGACGTCGTACTTGGCGAAGATTTCGCAGAGCTCGTCGAAGTGGGTATAGAGGAAGTTCTCCTGATGGTGAGCCAGGCACCAGCCGGCCATGATGGAACCGCCGCGGGACACGATCCCGGTGACCCGGTTGGCCGTCAGGGGGACGTAGCGCAGCAGCACCCCGGCATGGATGGTCATGTAGTCCACCCCCTGCTCGCACTGTTCGATCACGGTGTCCCGGAAGATCTCCCAGGTCAGGGCGTTGGCCTCGCCGTTGACCTTCTCCAGCGCCTGGTAGATCGGGACCGTTCCGATCGGGACGGGGGAGTTGCGGATGATCCATTCGCGCGTGGTGTGGATATCGTCCCCGGTGGAGAGGTCCATCACCGTGTCCGCACCCCACTGGGTAGCCCACTGAAGTTTGTCCACTTCCTCGGCGATGGAGCTGGTCACCGCGGAATTGCCGATGTTGGCGT
Source organism: Arthrobacter sp. ok909 (assembly GCF_900104405.1). NCBI lineage: Bacteria > Bacillati > Actinomycetota > Actinomycetes > Micrococcales > Micrococcaceae > Arthrobacter > Arthrobacter sp. ok909. The sequence goes on from NZ_FNJS01000040.1 coordinate 17,648, forward strand.
TGATTTTCACCAGGAACGCCTTGCCGATGATCATCGGCTCGGACTCCGGGTGGTTGATGTTGCTGGGAATAATGGCCCGGCCCGCTGCCACCTCGCTGCGGACCAGCTCCACATCGCAGTTCTCGCGCAGCGCAACGAACCGCATCTCCGGTGTCACGATGCCCTGCCGCGCGTAATGCATCTGGGTGACCGTCCGGCCCTCGACGGCGCGGCGGGGCTCTGGCGGGGCGCCCCGCCATTCCGCGGAGGCGGCACCGCGGCGCACCGCGGACCTGCCGTCGTCGAGCAGATTGCGTTCCCGACCGCGGTACGGCTCCGTGTCACCCCGCCCGGCGATCCAGCCGCTGCGGAACGGGGCGAGCCCCACCACCGGATCGCTGCCCGGGCCGGCCGTGCGGTAGACCCGGAATGGAGGGTTCTCGACGCCTCCCGGCGAGGGTTCCAGCGCGATCTCGGTCACCGGGACGCGGATGCCGTGCTCCGGGTCCGTCGTGAAGGCCAGCGAGTGGGACTTCAGTGACTGCGTCGCGGCAGCCTCGGAGTCGGCAGGCAGGTTTTGGCCGGACTGGTTTTGGATAGGGCTGTGCTGTGCAATTTGCGTATTCACGGAAAATACTCACTTCCTTCGCCGGCATTACCCGGACAGGTTCAACGGTCGCAGGCCGCGTCAGCCCGATCTCAGCCCCTGCAGGGGCACCCGTGTGGTCGTAGATGAAGCTACCACGCGCCGCCGGACGGCTGTCCAGTGTGACGCGGCCGGCGCGGCGACATGGGGACTACCCTTGATGCCATGACCGGCATCATCGAATTCAGCGGCCCCATCCTTACCGGGCCGGACACGGTACGCCACGGCCTCTGGTCCGTCGACGGCCGGCTCACGTTCCACCGGCCCGCCGCCGCGCCGGAGCGCGTGCTGGATGGCTGGGTCATTCCCGGGCTGGTGGACGCACACTGCCACATCGGCCTCGGCCCCGGCGGAGACGTTGCCGAGGACACCGCGGAGTCCCAGGCCGTCACGGACCGCGACGCCGGGACGCTCCTGGTCCGCGACGCCGGCGCTGTCCACGACACCCGCTGGCTCCAGCAGCGCCCGGACCTTCCACGGATCATCCGTGCCGGCCGGCACATCGCCCGCACCCGGCGCTACCTGCGCGGCTTCGCCGTCGAGGTGGAACCGGACGGCCTGGTCGAGGCCGTGCGGAAGCAGGCCCGTGCCGGCGACGGCTGGGTCAAGCTCGTGGGGGACTGGATCGACCGCGACGCCGGCGGCGACCTCGCCGCCAGTTTTCCCGCCGGAAGCCTCAAGGATGCCGTCCAGGCCGCGCACGATGAAGGGGCCCGCGTCACCGCCCACTGCTTCGCCGAGGACACCCTGGATGACATGCTCGACGCCGGGATCGACTGCATCGAGCACGGCACCGGGCTGCTGCCGCGGCACCTCCCGCGCTTCGTGGAGCAGGGCGTGCCGATCGTCCCCACCCTGATCAACATCGCCACCTTCCCGGACATCGCCGCCCAGGCGGAAGCCAAGTTCCCCCGCTACGCCGCGCACATGCGCTCGCTGTGGGAGAGGCGGGCGGAGCGGATCCTGGAAGCCCACGAGGCCGGGGTGGCCATCTATGCCGGCACCGATGCCGGCAGCGTGATCAGGCACGGCCGGATCGTGGACGAGATCTGGGCCCTGCACGCCGCCGGGCTGCCTGCCGCGGCTGCCCTCGGCGCTGCCAGCTGGTCCGCGCGGACCTGGCTCGGCGCGGACGGCATCACCGAAGGGGCCAGCGCCGACGTACTGGTGTGCGCTAAGGACCCCCGGCAGGACCTCGGGACCCTTGCCGGGCTGAAGCATATTGTCCTGCGGGGCCTGCCCACCCGTTAGGAATAAATTGAAGCTTCAAGTAATTTAATACTATGCCAAGGTCACCGAAGCGCCGGTGGCCACCGAACCCCCGGAGAGTTTCAATGACCGCAGAAGCCAGCACCCAGGATCTCCTTCCTGCCACACTCACCATGGGCACCGTGATGCTCAAGGTCGGCGACATGAAGCTCATGACCGACTACTACCAGCGCGCCCTCGGCCTGGACATCGTGGCCGAACAGGACGGCGGACTCTACCTTGGCCGCCGGCAGAAGCCCCTGGTCCATCTGGCCCCCGCCCCGGGCTTGAACCTGCCCTCCCGCGGCGAAGCCGGGCTCTTCCACACCGCCCTCCTCTTCGAGGACCAGCAGTCCCTGGCGGCCACCGTTGCCAGCACAGCCCAGTACGACCCCCAGTCCTTCACCGGCAGCGCGGACCACCTCGTCAGCGAGGCCTTCTACTTCAACGACCCCGAAGGCAACGGCATCGAGCTGTACTGGGACCGGCCGCGGCAGGACTGGTCCTGGGAAGGCAAGAACGTCGTCATGGACAGCCTGGCCCTGCCGCCGCAGCGCTACCTGCAACAGCACCTGACCGAAGAGTCCCTGAGCGGCCAGCGCGAGGCGGCCGCCGGCGTCGGACACGTCCATCTGCAGGTGGGCGACGTCCACGCGGCGCATGAGTTCTATGTCGGCACACTGGGCTTCGAAAAGACCGCGGGCTGGCATGGCCAGGCACTGTTCGTCTCGGCCGGCGGCTACCACCACCACATGGCCATGAACGTCTGGAACAGCCGCGGCGCCGGCCCCCGGCGCGACACGCTGGGCCTGGGCGAGGTGCTCATCGAAGTGCCCTCGGGTGACGACGTCGGTTCCCTGGCCGACCGCCTTAAGGTGGCCGGCGTCGACTCGCACCACACCGGCGCCGAGCTGCGCTTCGAGGACCCGTGGCGCAACCGCATCCGCGTCGCCGTGCGCTAAGAGCACGCTGTTCGCTGAGCACACGCTGTTCGCTGTGCATGTCCAGCGTGCACAACTCCCCGCTGGACATGCACACTGTTCACTGACAGGAGCGGTGGACATGTCCATCGGTCGCGGCCGGGAATGGACATAGCGGCCATATGTCAATTGCTCGCGGTCAGGGGAGGGCATGTCCGCGAAAGGTAATGACCGTGGGAGAGCATGTCCACTGGTCACAGTCAGGGTGGGGCATGTCCCCCGGGGCGCCGCTGCGCTGAAGCGATTAGGCTGAGGCGACGCCAAAAACAGCGGCCAAGCGCCGCCAGACATCTAAGGACTAGCTGCATGGGATTCACCGAAATCTTTGTGTCCACCCACGACGCCGCCCTCAAACGCGCCGGCGCGCTCGAAGCCGGCGGCGCGGCCGCCCCGGACGCCGTGCGCATCCCGGACATCAGCGACTTTGAGGTCGAACGGCTCGGCGACCTCGCCGGAGTGGCCGTCCACGCTCCGGGCGCGGACTACGAACTGGCGATGGTGGACGTGGCCAGCGACTCCCTGCTCGGCGTCCCCTCCGCCATGGTCCGGACGCTCGCGGAATTGCTCAGCTACGAAACCGAGGGGGAGGGCGACGTCCTCGAGGACGTTGCGGCCAACTGGGCCGCCGAGGAGGACACGCCCTTCGGTTCGGACCAGGCCCGGGCTTATGTGCGCCGGATCGCCGAACTGGCCGCCGGAATCGACCCCGCCACCAAGTCCGGACTCTACGTCTGGACGTCCTGACCGGACGGCCGGGCCGTGTCAAGTCGAAATCCTGCCGGTCATCTGGCACAATGAACAGGTACTCGATCTGCGTGGCCCCTCTCTCCGCGTCCGGATCCTGTCCTTTAGAACCCCCTAGTACGGCCCGCCCCACGGGTGCAGAACGCCGGGCTCGACCCCGTTTCAGAAACAGGAGTGACCACAAAAGTGGCCGTAAAGATTCGCCTTAAGCGCTTCGGTAAGATGCGCGCACCGTACTACCGCATCGTCGTCATGGACGCACGCTCCAAGCGTGATGGCCGTGCCATCGAAGAGATCGGCAAGTACCACCCGACCGAAGAGCCCTCGTACATCGAGGTCGACACGGACCGTGCCCAGTACTGGCTCGGCGTCGGCGCACAGCCGTCCGAGCAGGTTGCCGCGATCCTCAAGATCACCGGTGACTGGCAGAAGTTCAAGGGTCTCCCGGGCCAGGAGGGAACCTTGAAGACGAAGGCTCCCAAGGCTGCCTTCGTTACGCCGGAAAAGGGTTCCGTGATCATCCCGGAAGCCATCACCAAGAAGGCCAAGAAGGACGAAGCTGCCGAGGCTCCCGCCGACGCCGCCGAAGCAGAGACCACCGAGGCTGAGTAGATTGCTGGCAGAAGCGCTCGAACACCTGGTCCGCGGGATTGTTGACAGCCCCGAGGACGTCAAGGTCAGTGCGAAGAACAACCGCCGCGGGGAAACCCTCGAGGTGCGCGTTCATCAGGACGACCTCGGACGGGTGATCGGCCGGCAGGGCCGGACCGCACGCGCACTGCGCACTGTGGTTGCGGCGCTGGCGGACGGCGAGCCGGTCAGGGTCGACGTCGTCGACACGGACCGCCGCCGCTAACGCGTTCAGCATTACTTGTCTTTAGCCCGGCCCCTTCACCAGATAATGGTGGAGGGGCCGGACTGTTTTCCGCGCCAACCAACCCCGACCAGCCCCGACCCACCCCGAACAGAGGAACAGATGCAGCTCCAGGTCGCACGAATCGGCAAACCCCACGGCATCCGCGGCGAAGTGACCGTCCAGGTGCTCACCGATGCGCCCGGCGACCGCTTTGTCCCCGGTACGCAGTTCATTGTGGAACCCGCCTCATCCGGGCCGTTGACGGTGTTCAGCGCCCGCTGGAACAAGGACATCCTGCTGCTGGCCTTCGACGAGATCGAGACCCGCAATCAGGCCGAGACCCTGCGCGGCGCCAAGCTGTTCATCGAGACCGAAGACATCGGCGCCGACGACGACGATGAAGGCTGGTACGAGCACGAGCTCGTGGGCCTGGACGTCCGGGTGAGCGGCAACGTGGTGGGCAAGGTCTCCGGACTGCACACGATGCCCGTCCAGGACCTGCTGGTGGTCACGACGGCCGAGGGCCAGGAAGTCCTGGTCCCGTTCGTCGAGCAGATCGTGCCCGAGGTCAACGTGGGGGACAAATACGTGGTGGTCACTCCGCCGCCCGGACTCTTCGAGGTCAACACGGACGAGTCCGCTGACGAGCCGGCCGCCGGGAACCAACCGGCTGGAGAACGCGGCACCGAGGCCGGGAGCAACGCGTAGATGAGAATCGACGTCGTCAGCATCTTCCCGGAGTATCTGGCACCGCTGGACCTGTCCCTGATCGGCAAGGCCCGTCAGGACGGCCTGCTGGACCTGCAGGTCCATGACCTGCGGGACTTCACGACCGACCGGCACCGCACCGTCGACGACACGCCTTACGGTGGCGGCGCCGGGATGGTCATGAAGGCCGAACCCTGGGCGCAGGCCCTCACCGCCGTCGCGGCCGACCGTGCCGGCGACGCTGCGGGTGCCGGGGATTCCGGGGATGCCCGCAAACCGGTGCTGATCGTCCCCTCACCGGCGGGCGAGAGGTTCACCCAGGCCACCGCGCATCAGCTCGCCGAGGAGGACCAGCTGGTCTTCGCGTGCGGCCGGTACGAGGGCATCGACGAACGCGTCATGGAATGGGCGGCCGACCACTTCACGGTGCGTCCCATGAGCCTGGGGGACTACGTCCTCAACGGCGGCGAGGTCGCCGTCCTGGCCATGGTCGAGGCCATCGGGCGGCTGCTGCCCGGCGTCGTCGGCAACCCCGAATCGCTCGTCGAAGAATCCCACTCGGACGGGCTACTCGAATACCCCGTCTACACGAAGCCCTCCAGCTGGCGCGACCGCGACGTCCCTGCGGTGCTGCTGAGCGGCAACCACGGCAAGATCGCCCAGTGGCGCCGGCACGAACAGTACCGGCGCACTGCCGAACGGCGCCCGGATCTCCTGGCCGAGTTCGACGCCGGTACGCTGCCCCGCGCGGACCGGACCGCGTTCGCCGACCTGGGGTACGACATCGTCGACGGGCGCCTCGTGCCGCGTCCCGGCGCCTGAACTGAAGGGATTGGGCTAACCAGCACGAAATGTGGCAAAATTAGTCCTTGTGCCTGCTGGGTTGCGAACCTGCCACAGGGGGAGCGCTACCAACAGCCCGGCACCCCGGTCCCTTCTATTCCTGACAGGGCCGGATTGACAAACTTTCGGCGGACAATTCCGGGCGGCAAATGCCCCCTGGCTTGGCCGCCGTAACCCAACGTGAGTGACCTGTGGCGTTCACCAGGAGTGGATCAATGCATATCCTCGATTCCGTAGACGCAGCCTCGCTGCGCACCGATGTTCCCGAGTTCCGCGCGGGTGACACCATCAAGGTTCACGTGAACATCATTGAAGGCAAGAACTCCCGCGTCCAGGTATTCCAGGGCTTCGTCCTGGGCCGCCAGGGCGACGGCGTCCGCGAAACCTTCACCGTCCGCAAGGTCTCCTTCGGCGTCGGCGTGGAGCGTACCTTCCCGGTGCACTCCCCGATCATCGACAAGATCGAGCTCGTCTCCAAGGGTGACGTGCGCCGCGCCAAGCTTTACTACATGCGTAACCTGCGTGGTAAGGCCGCGAAGATCAAGGAAAAGCGCGACTTCCAGACCGCCAAGTAAGTCCTCCGGACCCAAACGCAGTCTTCCGCCGCGGGTCCACGGACCGTGCCCGGCGTGCCGCCGGAGCTATCCGCAACAGCGCACTTTAGTTCACGACAGCGCCAAGGGATACGGAACATGGAACAGCCAAAACGCCAGCCCAGGAAACCGGGCTGGCGTTTTGCGTTGCTGGCCCTGGTGCTCGCGGTGGCCATCAGCGCCGTGGTCCGCTCGCTGTGGGTGGATGTCTACTACATCCCGTCCGCGTCCATGGAACCGCTCCTGCTCACCGGGGACCGGATTCTTGTGGAGCGCACCGGCCCTGAGTCCCTGAACCGGGGCGACGTCGTGGTCTTTGACGGACGCGGCTCCTTCGCCCCGCTGAACAGCGGCAACGGACCCGTGGTGGACGCCCTGGCCGAAACCGGACGCTGGCTGGGCCTCGCCGGCAGCGACACCACGTACGTCAAGCGTGTGATCGGCCTGCCCGGAGACCGCGTGGTGTGCTGCGACGCCAATGGCCGGCTCACAGTCAACGGCCAGCAAGTTGCGGAACCCTATGTGTACCCGGGGGACACCCCGAGCGAAATGAAGTTCAGTGTTGAGGTGCCGGCCGGGCGGCTGTGGCTCATGGGGGACCACCGCTCCCTCTCGGCCGATTCCCGGAGCCTCCTCGGCGCCCCCGGCGGCGGCATGGTGCCGCTGGAACGCGTCATAGGCCGGCCGGTACAGATCATCTGGCCGCTTGATAGATTTGCAGCAGTAGCGCGGCCCCAACCGGCTGCGACAACGACGACGACGAACGGACAGTAGATGCCCGAGACCGAACCGCGCACTCCTGATCCGCAGGGCCAGGACCTACCCCGGGTGACCTCCTCGGCGATCCCCGACGAGCAGGACCCCAGCGGCGGAGCGCCGCGCGCGGACCGGCCTGATTCTGACCGGCTTGATTCTGACAGGCCTGATTCTGACCGGTCTGATTCCGACAGTGCCGTCGCTGACGGGGCTGCCGTGGCTGCCCACGAGGAGCGGCCTGCCGGGCCTGCCCACGCCGGGAAGTCCTCCCGGCGGGCCAAGCGGGCCAAGGCCCGTGAAGGGCGCAGCCCCCTCTTCCTGTGGCTGAAGGAGGTGGCCACCGTGGTCGTCGTGGCGGTCGTGCTGTCCTTCCTGATCAAGACCTTCCTGTTCCGGGCCTTCTACATTCCCTCCGAATCCATGGTCAACACCCTCGACGTGAACGACCGCATCTTCGTCAACCTCCTGGTGCCGCAGCCCATCGCCCTCCAGCGCGGCGACGTCGTGGTGTTCCGGGACAGCCAAGGCTGGCTCGCCCCCGCAGCCCCGAAGACGAAGGGCCCCTTCACCTGGGTGCAGGACGGGCTGACGTTCGTGGGCCTGCTCCCGGACAATTCCGAACAGCACCTGGTCAAGCGCGTCATCGGGCTCCCCGGCGACCACGTGGTCTGCTGCGACGCCGGCGGACAGCTCACCCTCAACGGCGCGCCGCTGGACGAAAAGTACATCAATCCCGCCGAGATTCCCCAGGTCCGCGACTTCGACGTCGTCGTGCCGGCCGGCAAGGTCTGGGTCATGGGCGACAACCGCAACCACTCCGCGGACTCACGCGCCCATATGGACACCAACGGCGGATTCGTCAACGAGTCGGACATCGAAGGCCAGGCCGCCGTCATCGCCTGGCCGCTGAACAGGATCTCGGCGCTGGACAACTATCCTGGCGTGTTCCGCAGCGTGCCCGCCCCGGCCGGAAAGTAAGCCGCCCGCCATGTCCGACGCCCCCACCCTCGACTACGAACGCCGCTTCCGCCGCTCCGGCGCGCGGCTGCTCGCGGGCATCGACGAGGTCGGCCGCGGTGCCCTCGCCGGCCCCGTCAGCGTGGGGATCGCCGTCGTCGACCTGCAACGGCAGAAGCTCCTGGCCGACGTCCGGGACAGCAAGCTGCTCAAGGTCGCGGACCGGGAGCGGCTGGTACCCGTGGTCCGGGACTGGAGCGTGGCGTCCGCCGTCGGACACGCGTCCGCGAACGAGATCGATGAGCTCGGTATCATCGGCGCCCTCCGGCTGGCCGGCAACCGCGCCTGGTCCGCCGTCCTCGCCGCCGGCGTCCGGCCCGAGGTCGTCCTGCTCGACGGCAGCCACAACTGGCTCTCGCCCGATCTCCAGCCCTCCCTGTTTGACGAGGCTCCCGCCGAACCCGGCTGCGACGCCCCGGTGCATACGCTGGTGAAAGCCGACATGCAGTGCCTCAGCGTCGCCGCGGCCAGCATCCTTGCCAAGGTGGAGCGGGACCGGATGATGAGCGAGCTGCACATCGAATACCCGGGCTACGGCTGGGGCGAGAACAAGGGCTACGGTACCGCCGCGCACAAGGAAGCACTCCGTGCCGCGGGTCCCACGCCTTACCACCGGGTCAGCTGGCAGCTGCTCTAGCGTGCCACGGCCGCACTCCGGTCCCATTGCGACGGCCGGCGCGGACCGGACTTGTGGCGCGCGGCCGGCGCCGGATGGTGCAAGATGGAACCATGAGTGCCGAGGACCTTGAAAACTATGAAACCGACATGGAGCTACAGCTCTACCGCGAATACCGCGACGTCGTCGGGCTGTTCAGCTATGTGGTCGAGACCGAGCGGCGTTTCTACCTTGCCAACCACGTAGACCTGCAGGCCCGCAGCGCCGACGGAGAGGTCTATTTCGACCTCACACTGCAGGACGCCTGGGTGTGGGATGTCTACCGCTCCGCCCGGTTCGTCAAGAGCGTCCGGGTCATCACGTTCAAGGACGTCAACGTCGAGGAACTGCCGCGCAGCGAGGAACTGGCCCTGCCCAAGGTCGAGGACCTCGGCAACTGATCCGTCGCATGAGCCTTTGCGGCATCCTGCGCGGCTGCCAGGCGGCCTCCGCGACTCTTCCGCCACAGACTCTTACTTCGCGGCCGGGACATCGCGGGCGTTGAGCCCCGAGATCAGGTGACGACGGTGCCCCGTTCGCTGCGGTGGGCGACGGGGCACCGAAAGGTCAGGACTCGATGGAGCCGTTCATGGCCGACTGGGTGAGTTGGATATCCAGAGCCCGCATGTTGCCAATGGAAGTGCCGGCTGGCGCCTTCTCAACGGCCCAATCCAGTGCGTTTTGATCGAGCATCCACGAATCGGGTTCGTCAAGGAAGGCTGAAATGTATTGGGCCGCGTTCGTGGCAAATGCTCGACCTTTCTCGGATCGAGATATGTAGACGCTGTTGGCAATGTACCGACGCCAAGGCGCAAGCATATTGATACCCGACGATGCCGCCAGGACGACGTCGAATCCGGATAGAGCTGTGCCTGCCTGAGATATAGGGGAAGTCGGGTAGAGATCGACATCCTGTACCCACACATCGGTCCCGAACTTGTCCATAACTTGCCCTGCGACCAGATAGCGTGCGCATGCGAAGTACGTGATTGGGTTGCCTACTTCCGGGGGAAGTTGGGAAGATGACCACGAGAGGCTTGGCGGCATCGAGGTTCGATGGCTGAACCCATGAATTGTCCTTGAGAGATCTTCTGCTTCCCTGATGAAGGCCCGAGCTTCAGCGTCCGAAGCGACGAGGTGGAAGTGAAGATGGAGCTCAGGTTCCGCGCAGGCGTAGAAGAGAATTCGTGCCATGTAGCGGCGGAGAAATTCTATGTTGGCTGAATAGAGGATGGTTCCCGTCGTTGCCTCAGGGATCTCGGCCCCATGCCAAGAGATCGGCACGTTCTTCGCACCTGCAATTGTTTCCGGCAGCCCGTACGTGAAACTTCCCATGTCAAGGTAGAAGGACTTCACCAATTGCTGGCCGGACGAGAGAGCGGCCCGAAACTCTCTAAGAGCCGCGGTCCGGCCTTCAAGAACACTCAGAACCTGACCGCGCAGAATTCGAGATGACGTGCCCGGATGATTGAAGGCCAAGGACGTCTCGAGCAGATCGCGCAAGTCAGCCCTCAGGGAATCAGAGACCGGGCCGTCGGAGGGCGACGTGACGTGGAAAATCTCCCGCTGAGTCGAAGCTCCGTGTCGCTCCAGAACCGCGTGCAATTCTTTCATGACAGTCAGGCTGACCATGACATTTCCGGGCACCGAGTCAGAATGGGCGGCCTGTACCGGGTATAGCTCGCAGAGAAGCGCCAAGCGGCTGTTCGACGGAATGCGATGTATCCGCTGAAGCCTCCGGAGCACATCGTTTACGATGCGCACAAGCCGGCTTTGCCATTCGGAGTCACCAAAATACTCCCAGGTCGTAAGCGTCTCCAGCATTTTTGCGGCCTCTGCGTGTGTCGCAGCCTGAGCGGGTTGGCGCAGCCAGCGCTCAAGTTGCGCGACGTGCTTCAAAGCGTCCACGCGGACGCGGGGAGTTAACGGTTTAGATTCTCCGTCTGGGTAAATCTCGTCCACCCAGGCAACCGTTTGATTCGCCGGACCGGGTAGGGCGTCGTTGGATATCTCGAGCTGGTTGCCGGCTATTACTTTTAGACTCCGGCTTTCCTTTGAAATACGGTCCCTGAGCCGCAGCACATAGCGGTTATGGAGCGAAGGAGCTACGCGAGTTAAATCCACTGTCAGCACATTGCTGCTTTCTGTCGGCCATGAAAATTTCTTTGGCAATCCTTCAACCCCGTACCGTGACACAATGCCTCGCTGTACGAGAAATATGTTGCGGAGTTACGTTCATCCTCGGCGAAGGTGGTGGAGTGATCGCTTGTCTGTTGCAAGCCTAGGGACAGGCCCGCTTGGCCACAAATTGAGCTTTCAACGGTGAGAGAACCTGTCGGCGCGTGACGCTCGTACCCCGGCGATGCGTGGCTATGGACACGACGTCGGTGGTCGTCACGGCGGCCTTGTCCTTGCCGGCGAGGTCTGCGAGGCCTCTTCGCCGTGTCCGGAGCGCCCGGACTTTTCCACATAGCCGCCAGACACCCTGTGCCACCTGGCTGGGGCGCTGCACGCTGGAGGCATGAGAGCTAAGGATGTGCTGGGCCGGCGCGGGGAGGACCTCGCCGCCGGGTATCTTGAATCGCTCGGTATGCAAGTGCTGGAGCGCAACTGGCGCTGCTCTGAGGGCGAGATCGACATTGTCGCGCTCGACGGCGACGCCGTGGTCATCGCCGAGGTGAAAACCCGTAAATCCCTCGCGTACGGCCATCCCTTCGAGGCAGTCGGCGCGGACAAGCTGGCCCGGCTTCACCGTCTGGCGTCGGCGTGGTGCCGTGCCCAGGGGCTTGGTGCGCCGCCCTGCCGCGTGGACGTAATCGCCGTGATCGACGACGGCACCGGCGAGCCCGCCGTCGAGCACCTCAAAGGTGTGAGGTAGGTGGGGCTGGGCCGGAGCTATTCGGTCGCCCTGGTGGGCCTCAACGGCTACATCGTGGAGGTCGAGGCCGACATCGGACAGACCCTGCCGGCGTTCGTGATCCTGGGACTGCCGGACGCCTCGCTCAACGAGGCCAAGGAACGGATCCGCTCCGCGGCCCAGAACTCGGGAATCCCGCTGAGCCGCCGGAAGATTACGGCCAACCTGATTCCGGCTTCCCTGCCCAAGCGCGGCTCGGGCTTCGACCTCGCCATTGCCATGGCCGTCCTGCTGGCGGCGAATGACATCCGGTCCACCGGCCGCACCGTCTTCATCGCCGAGCTCGGCCTGGACGGCCGTCTGCGGCCCGTGCGGGGCATCCTTCCGGCGGTGATGGCCGCGGTGCGGGCCGGCTACCCGGAGGTCGTGGTGGCCCGGGCCAACGTGGCCGAGGCCGAACTCGTCCCGGGTGCACGGGTCCGCGGCTACGCGACGCTGGCCCGACTCGCGTTCGACTGCGGCGCGGATCCGCAGGACCTCGCCCTGGACTTCGAGCCCGAGCCCGAGGACGCCGACAGCCCCGGTCCCGGCACCGGTCCCGCGCTGGCGCCGGACATGTGCGATGTCTCCGGGCAGGCCGCGGCGCGCCGTGCCCTGGAAGTGGCTGCCGCGGGTGCCCACCACCTTCTGCTGACGGGGCCGCCCGGTGCCGGGAAGACCATGCTGGCCGAGCGGCTGCCCGGCCTCCTGCCGGACCTGGGCGACACTGAGGCCATGGAGGTGACCGCCATCCACTCCCTGTGCTCGCTGCCCTCGGGCTCCGTGCAGCTGCTGCGCCGGCCGCCCTACGAGAACCCGCACCACACCGCGACGGCGGTGGCCATCATCGGCGGCGGGTCAGGGCTGCCGCGTCCCGGGGCAGCGTCCCGCGCGCACCGCGGTGTGCTCTTCCTCGACGAGGCCCCCGAGTACGACCGCGGCGTCCTGGACGCCCTGCGGCAGCCGCTGGAAAGCGGCGAGCTGGTCATCCACCGCTCGGCCGGGGCCGCGGCCTATCCCGCCCGGTTCCAGCTGGTCCTCGCGGCCAACCCCTGTCCCTGCGGCAAGGCAACCGGGAAGGGAGTGGACTGCATCTGCACACCCACCATGCGCCGCCGCTACCAGGCCCGGCTCTCCGGCCCGTTGCTGGACAGGGTGGACATCCAGCTCGAAGTGGAGCGCGTCTCGCTCGCCGGCTTCGGTCAGCCCGCGGCCGAGGAAGGCACCGCGAGCATCGCAGAGCGCGTCCGCGCGGCCCGGGCCCGTCAGCTGGAGCGGTTGCTGCCCTTCGGGCTGGAAACGAACGCGCAGGTGCCCGGACGGCTACTGCGCGGAACCCTGCGGCTCAGTGCACCCACCACGCGCGTCCTGGACTACGCCCTGGAACGCGGCGTCCTGACAGCCCGCGGCTACGACCGCGTGCTGCGCCTCGCCTGGACGCTGGCGGACCTGTCCCGGCACGACGTCCCGGACACGGACGACGTCGGCCAGGCGCTGGGCCTCCGCCAGGCCGCGACGGCGGCCCCCTGAGCCCGGGCAGGACCCCGCACCCCGAACGCCACCCGAAAGGAAGCATCATGAGCGACGACGAACGAACCGCCCGGGCCGCCCTGTCCCGCCTCTTCGAGCCGCAGGACGCCGCGGCCTTGGCCCTGGTGCAGGCCGCGGGAGCGCAGGACGCCCTGAGGATCGCGTGCGGCCGGCTCGCCGCCGGTCCGGAGCTGGAACGGGAGATCACCGCGATCCTGGCTGAGAGCGGCTCCGGCAGCAGCTGGTCAGGGTTGGCCGGGGCGCTCCAGCGCTGGGCACCGCGCATCCCCGACCTCGCGCCGGAACGGGACCTGGCCACCATGCGCCGTCTCGGCGGACGGATCATCATCCCCTCAGATGAGCTGTGGCCCCGGCAGCTGGCGGACCTCGGACTCCAGGAGCCCGTGTGCCTGTGGTGGCGCGGCCTCGAGCAGGAGCTGCCGCCCGCGGCCAAAGCCATCGCCCTGGTGGGCTCCCGGGACAGCACCAGCTACGGCGCCTCGGTGACGGGTGACCTCGCGTACTCCCTGGCCCAGCGCGGCTTCACCGTCGTCTCCGGCGGCGCCTATGGGATTGATGCCCATGCCCACAGGGCCGCGCTGGCCGGAGGCACGGGCGCCCTGCCCACCATCGCGGTCATGGCCGGGGGAGTGGACCGCTTCTATCCCGCCGGGAATGAGGGCCTGCTCCGGGCGGTGGCGGACCACGGCGCCGTCCTGGCCGAAGTCCCGCCCGGATCCGCACCCACCCGCTACCGGTTCCTCCAGCGGAACCGGCTCATTGCGGCCCTGGCCTCCGTCACGGTGGTGGTCGAGGCCAGGTGGCGCTCCGGCGCCCTCAACACGGCCCACCACGCCGAAAGCCTGGGCAGAGCCGTGGGCGCCGTGCCCGGATCCATCCACAGCGCCAACTCCGCCGGCTGCCACCGGCTGCTCCGGGAAGGCGGGGCCGTGTGCGTCACGGACGCGGGGGAAATCGCCGAGCTCGCCTCCCCGAGTGGTGAGGCCCTGCCCCCGGACAAGGGCGGCCGGACGGAAGTCCACGACGGCCTCACCCTCGAGGACCTGATCCTGCTCGATGCGTTGCCCCTGCGGACCACGAGCCCGGTCGAGAAGCTGGCCGTGGTGGGCGGCTTGAGCGTGGAATCGGTCCGTGCCGGACTTGGCCGGCTCGGGCTGCTTGGGCTGGCCGAATCCCGCCACGGCGGCTGGAAACGCTCCGGGAAAGCGACCTGACATGGCCGCCGACGCCCGCATGCACCGGCCGGTATGCCGCGGCTCGCCGCACGGCTCCTGAGAATGCCCCCGGAATACTGCCACAGTAGGAGGGTGTCTACACAGGATCTCCCCGCCGCACTCGACGGCGCCGCCGCACGCTTCGGCCGCTACCTGGAAGCTGAGCGGGGGAGGTCGGCCCATACGGTGCGGGCCTATCTCTCCGACGTCGAAAGCCTACTGGCCCATGCCGCGACCGAGGGGATCCAGGACCTGGCCGGGCTGGAACTCGGAAGCCTGCGGCGCTGGCTTGGCGCCCAGAGCGAGTCCGGCAAATCCCGCGCCACCCTGGCCCGCCGCGCCGCCACCGCCCGGGCGTTCACCGCATGGGCCGTCCGCGAGGAGCTGATCGACGCCGATCCCGCGCTGCGGCTCAAGGCCCCGAAACGGGAAAAGTCCCTGCCCGGAGTCCTGCACCAGCAGCAGGTCCAACGGCTCGTGGACGACGCCGAAGCCGCCTCCGCCGAGGGGGAACCGCTGGCCCTGCGCAACCGCGCCATGCTCGAACTGCTCTACGCCACGGGCGTCCGGGTCGGCGAACTGGCCGGTATGGATGTGGATGACCTCGACCCGGACCGTAGGACTCTGCGGGTACTCGGCAAGGGCAACAAGGAACGCACGGTGCCCTACGGGCTCCCGGCGGCGCTCGCCGTCGACGACTGGCTCCGCCGGGGCCGGCCGGCCCTCGCCACCGGGTCCAGCGGTCCGGCCCTCTTCCTGGGCGCGCGCGGCGGCCGGGTGGACCAGCGCCAGGTCCGCAGCGTGGTCAAGGACATGCTGGAGAGGCTGGGGGACACCGCCGCCACCGGCCCGCACGCGCTGCGGCACTCCGCTGCGACGCACCTGCTCGACGGCGGGGCAGACCTGCGGGCCGTGCAGGAAATCCTCGGCCACAGCAGCCTTGCCACCACGCAGATCTACACCCACGTGTCCGTGGAGAGGCTCCGGCAAAGCTACCAGCAGGCGCACCCCCGGGCCTGAGCCCGGCTTCCAGCGCGACGTCCGTGCCGGCCGGTACAGGGGCCGCCGCGTGGAGTGACAGCATCCGCGCCCCAGCGTCCTCACGGGCCCGATGATCCGCCCCGCCGGCCTTCGCCGTCTGCCTCGTCAGCCCCGCCGGGCGCTCCCTTCGCGGTCTCCGGAGACGAATTCGGCGCGCCGAAAAGGACGCGCCGAATCGCACTGGCGTAATTAGGAGGGGTAGGGCAGAATAAAACTCACGCCCGGGAAGTTTCAAGTTGAACTTGAAGCTGGAATGCACCACGTCCCAGCTTCGAACCCGGTTGTATATTAGTAGTCTGGCAGGGACCGCCGGCACAATTTCGGATCCGCGCAACAGACAGACATCCAGGCAGAGGTCGTTGGGGAAGACGTACCTACAGCTATGGAGGATGGAATGTCTGTTGCACTGACCCGCGGTGTGTTGTTCGTTCACTCGGCCCCGACTGCCTTGTGCCCCCACGTCGAGTGGGCCATAGGGTCTGTCGTGGACAAGCGGACGGATCTGGAGTGGACCCCGCAGCCTGCCGCGCCCGGAATGTTTCGGGCCGAGCTGTCGTGGACCGGTACGCCGGGCACGGGGGCTCAATTGGCGTCCGCTCTTCGCGGCTGGGCCCACCTGCGTTATGAAGTGACCGAAGAGCCGAGCCAGGGCGTCGACGGCGGACGCTGGTCGCACACCCCGGAGCTGGGGATCTTCCATGCCACCACCGACGTCCACGGCAACATCATGGTCTCCGAGGACCGCATCCGGTACGCCTACGAATCCGGTGCCGGCGACCCTTCGGCGGTCTACCACGAGCTCTCACTCGCCCTGGGTGAGGCCTGGGACGAGGAACTCGAGCCGTTCCGCCACGCCGCCGAAGGCGCCCCCGTGCGCTGGCTCCACCAGGTCGGCTAGGGGCCGCCAACACCAGGCGCACCACCGCAGCACTTCCATAGCTAGGCGCCAAACACAGATGGCGGCAATGTCCACGAGGAACATTGCCGCCATCTGTCATTCGGGCCAGCCTCATTCGGGCCAGCTGCCATTCGGCCGGGGCCGTGCAGCAACTACACGCTTCGTACCGCGATCACGGCGTTGTGTCCGCCGAAGCCGAACGAGTTGCTCAGCGCCGCGATGCTGCCGGCGGGCAGGTCGCGGGCCGTCGTGACGACGTCGAGCGGGATTTCCGGATCCTGGTGCTCGAGGTTGATGGTCAGCGGCGCCTTGCGGTCGTAGACAGCCATGACGGTCAGCACGGCCTCCACCGCACCGGAGGCGCCCAGCAGGTGCCCCATCTGCGACTTGGTGGCCGAGACCGCCACGCTGTCCACGTGCTTGCCCAGGGCGGCCTTGAGCGCCGTGTACTCGGGCTTGTCGCCGACCGGGGTGGAGGTGGCGTGCGCGTTGACGTGCACCACGTCTTCGGGCTGGATGCGGCCGTCGAACATGGCAGCCTTCAGCGCGCGGGTCGCGCCGAGGCCCTCGGGGTCCGGGGCGGTGATGTGGTACGCGTCGGCGGTGACCGAGGTACCGGCGAGTTCGGCGTAGATCCGGGCGCCGCGGGCCAGGGCGTGTTCCTCGGCTTCGAGCACCAGGGCGCCGGCGCCTTCGCCCATGACGAAGCCGTCACGGTCGCGGTCGTAGGGGCGCGAGGCGTGCTCGGGATCGTCGTTGCGGCGCGAGAGGGCCTGCATGGAGGCGAACGCGGCGATCGGCATCGGGTGGATCGCGGCCTCGGCGCCGCCGCAGACGACGACGTCGGCCTTGCCGGAGCGGATCAGGTCCAGGCCCATGTGGACGGCCTCAGTGCCGGATGCGCAGGCGGAGACGGGGGTGTGGGCGCCGGCACGGGCGCCCAGGTCGAGGCTGACCGCGGCGGCAGGTCCGTTGGGCATCAGCATCGGAACAGTCATGGGCAGGACGCGGCGGGGGCCCTTTTCACGCAGGGTGTCCCAGGCATCCAGGAGGGTCCAGACGCCGCCGATCCCGGTGGCGAAGGCCACGGCGAGGCGGTCGTGGTCGATCTCGGTGATCCCGGAGTCGGCCCAGGCCTCGCGGGAGGCAACCACGGCGAACTGGGTCGAGGGGTCCATGCGCTTGGCTTCGACACGGCTCAGGACCTCGAGGGCCGGGGTGGAGGCGCGTGCGGCAAAGTGAACGGGCAGTTCGTACTTTGCCACCCAGTCGTCCTCGAGCGTGTGCGCGCCGGAGACGCCCTTGAGCGCGTTCTTCCACATCGTGGGGACATCGCCGCCGATGGGTGTGGTGGCACCCAGCCCGGTAATGACTACTTTGCGTGCCATGGGATCACTCTCTGTCGGTGCGCCTGCCGTGTCCGGAACCGTGAAGGGGATGGCCGGGGCCTGCGTGGGGAAATCTCTGGGGTTGTGCACTTGATGGTGGTGCTGGCGGTCCGGTCCGGGCGCTGCTGGAGCGCCCGGACCGGCCACCGGGTCCGCCGTTGCCGGCGGAAGCCAGACTTAGGCCTGGGCGTTGGCGATGAAGCTCACGGCGTCGCCGACGGTCTTGAGGTTCTTGACCTCTTCGTCGGGGATGCGGACGCCGAACTTCTCTTCGGCGTTGACCACGATGGTCATCATGGAGATGGAGTCGATGTCCAGGTCTTCGGTGAAGGACTTGTCCAGTTCGACAGCCTCCGGGGCCAGGCCGGTCTCTTCGTTGACGATTTCAGCCAGGCCGGCCAGGATCTCTTCGTTGTTAGCCATTGATGGCTCCTTTTCTAGTTGTTGCCCTTGGCTGCCGGTGAAATGCCGGCCGTCGGGGGCGGAAATGATTCAAACCGAGGGATTCGGCTTGGTGCGGGAAATGCGTGCTGTGCAGAGCGTGGGGGCAGATAGTGAACCTCATGCTCTGCAATGGTGAAACCGGTGAAACGTATTTAATTCGGGAAGGCGGCGGCTACCTAGGGAAGCACGATCACCTGGGCGCCGAAGACCAGTCCGGCTCCGAAGCCGATCTGCAGCGCCAGCCCGCCGCTGAGCTCGGGGTTTTCCTCAAGCAGGCGGTGGGTGGCAAGGGGGATGGACGCCGCGGAAGTGTTGCCGGCGTCGGCGATGTCGCGGGCGATCTTGACGGTCTCGGGCAGCTTCAGCTTCTTGGCCATCTCGTCGATGATCCGCATGTTGGCCTGGTGCGGGATGAAGGCGGCGAGGTCCTCGGCCTTGACGCCGGCAGCGTCCAGGGCCTGCTGGGCCACCTTGGCCATCTCCCACACGGCCCAGCGGAAGACGGTCTGGCCGTCCTGGCGCAGGGTGGGCCACAGGGAGGCGTCCGTTACGGCGGCTTCCTCGGCGCTGACAGCGGCGCCGCGCTTGCCGGTCAGGGCGAGCTCGCGGATATCCAGCATGGAGTGGGTCATGCCGATGGCGTCCCACTTGCTGCCGTCCGAACCCCAGACCGAGGGGCCGATGCCCGGCGTGGCGGACGGGCCGATCACGACGGCGCCCGCGCCGTCGCCGAGCAGGAAGGAAATGGTCCGTTCCGTGTTGTCGATGACGTCGGAAAGCTTCTCGGCACCGACCACCAGGACGTAGGTAGCCGCTCCGGAGCGCACCAGGGCGTCGCCCTGGGCGATGCCGTAGCAGTAGCCGGCGCAGGCCGCGGAGATGTCGAAGGCCGGGGCCGGCGTCGCGCCGAGGCGGTCGGCCAGGCTCGCGGCCGCGGACGGGGTCGCGTAGGGGTGCGTGACCGTGGAGACGATCACGGCGCCGAGCTGGGAAGCCTCGATGCCGGCCTTCTGCAAGGCCTCACGGGCGGCGCCTTCGGCCATGTCGATCACGCTGACATCGGCGGGCGCGCGGTGCCGGGTGATGATGCCGGTGCGCTGGCGGATCCATTCATCCGAGGAATCGATCCACTGGCACACGTCCTCGTTGGTCACGATGACGCTGGGCCGGTAGGCGCCGATACCCATGATGCGGGTGTTTTCCTGCACGGGCGCCTGCTTCAGAGTGGGAACGCTCATGCCCCTCCCTCCAGTTCTGCAAATAGGGCCAGGGCCGCGGAAAGATCGTCCGGGGTCTTGACGGTGACGGTCTTGACGCCGGGCATGCCGCGCTTGGCGAGGCCGGAGAGTGTTCCGGCGGGAGCCAGTTCAATCAGGCCGGTCACGCCGCGCTGCACCATCGTCTCCATGCAGAGGTCCCAGCGGACCGGGCGGGAGACCTGGGCAATCAGGCTGTCGACGGCGGCGCCGCCGTCGGTGACTTCCGCGCCGTCGAAGTTGGACAGCAACGGCACTTGGGGGTTCCGCGGGTGCAGCGACGGCCGCAGCGCCCGCAGGGCGGCGCCGGCCGGGGCCATGTGCGAGGTGTGGAACGCGCCCGCAACCTTCAGCGGAATGACCCGGGCCTTGGCCGGCGGGTTCTCGGCCAGGGCCTTGAGCTGCTCCAGCGTGCCGGCGGCCACGGTCTGGCCTGCGCCGTTGACGTTGGCCGCGGTGGCGCCAGAGGCCTCAATGGCCGCCAGGACGTCAGCCGGGTCGCCGCCCACGACGGCGCTCATGCCGGTCGGGGTGGCGGCAGCGGCGGCGGCCATGCTGTTGGCCCGTTCGCGGACAAACGTCATGGCTTCGGTTTCCGTCAGGACACCGGCCAGCGAGGCCGCGGTGATTTCGCCGACGGAGTGGCCGGCCAGGATGACCGGAAGCGTGCTGAGTTCGACGTCGAACAGTGACTTTGCGGCCACCAGGCCCGCGGCGACGATCAGGGGCTGCGCGACGGCAGTGTCCTTGATGGTTTCCTCATCGGAGGTGGTGCCGTGGGCGGTGAGGTCGATGCCTGCTATTTCGCTGAGGGAGGCCAGGAGGCCTGCGACGGGTGGTAGTTCCAGCCAGGGGGCCAGAAAACCAGGGGTCTGGGAGCCCTGTCCAGGGCAGACGATTGCAAGCACGTATCCAGCTTTCCAAATTACTGCGTGAACATTCGTGTTTTCATGCACCAAGCTCACTGGGTCAGTTTGTAGGAAGTCTACAACGATTCAGGACCCGTTGCGGGGAGGCTGCCGCTCTGCGGGGGCCTTCGGCGGGGTCGAAAGCCGACCCACCACGAGGGCGGTCTGGAGCACGAACGCCTCCCGCGGCAGGAGCGGATCCCAGCCCGTGACGTCACACACGCGCTTGAGCCGGTAACGCACCGTGTTGGCATGGACGAAGAGTTCGCGGGCCGTGGCCTCCAGCGAATGGCCAAGCTCGAGGTACGTGCCCAGGGTCTCCACAAGCCCGTTGGAGGCGGCCAGCAAGGGACGGTAGATGTTTTTGACCAGCGAGCGGCGGGCGGCGTCGTCGCCGGAGATCACGCGCTCGGGGAGCAGGTCGTCGGCCGCCACCGGACGCGGCGCGGAGGGCCACGCCCGGGCCGCGGTGAGGCCGGCGAAGGCTGACTGGGCCGAACCGCTGGCCTCGAGGAGGGAGCCCGCCTCGGGGCCATACACCACCGGGCCGGGGGCAAAGAGTTCGCTGAGCTTCAGATACGCGGTCTCCCGGTCCTGGAGTCCGCCCAGGATGAGGATGAGGCGGTCGCCCTGAATCCCCACGAGCGCGTCCTCAGCGAAGCGTCCTGCGGTGCGGCGCAGTTCGCTGACGTAGCTGGCGCTCGGCTCCGACGGCGAATTCCCCACCATGACGGTGAACCGTTCCTGCGCCTTCCAGCCCAGGGCCGCGATCCGGGACCGCAGCGCGTCCGTGTTTTCGCCGCGCAGGATGGCATCGACAATCAGGGCCTCCAACCGGGTATCCCAGGATCCACGGGATTCCGCGGCGCGGGCATAGACGTCGGCGGCGGCGAAGGCGACCTCCCGCGAGTACCGCAGAACGGCCTCGCGCAGCGCGCCCTGGTCCGCTTCCGGGGCGATGACCGGGACCTGGTCCTCCACGACTTCCACGACGATCCGGATGAGCTGGAGCGCCTTTTGGAGGCTGATGGAGCGGGTTAGTTCGGTGGGGGCGGTGCCGAAAACGTCGGACAGGATCCACGACGGCGAACTCGGCCGCTCGTACCACGTCACGAACGCCGCGATGCCGTTCTGGGCCACCATGCCCAGGGCGGAGCGCTCGTCCGAGTTCAGCCGGCTGTACCACGGCAGGGACTTTTCCAGCTGGCGCAGTGTCGTCGTCGACAACTGGCCCACGCTCGCCCGAAGCTTCTTGAGGGTCTCAGCCTTCTCCGGAGTCATCGCCCGCGAGGCCGGCTTGCGTTTTTCGGGAGTGGTGATCGGCTCTGCCATGCATCGAGCATACGGGGCGCGCCGCCCAAGCTCCATTTGTGAGAAGGCTACAACTGCCGTTGTCCTGCATCACACGGGCCCGCGCCGGGATCGCGGTGAGGCCATGCCCCCGGAGAGACGGGAGGACGACACCGGTTAAACGCCCGACGGCGGCCCCCACCAATTGGTGAGGAACCGCCGTCGGGCGCTGTGCCTGGCCTCGCGGCCGGAGGGGCGTCCGGTTAGGAGTCGCCGCCCGCGTTGCCGGTGGTGCCGGCGTTCACGTTGAGCAGCCGGTACTTCTCGATGGCCTGGGCCGGTGCCTGGGCGTCGACTTCGCCGCGGCGGGCCAGCATCTGCAGGGAACGGACCACTACCGAGTGAATGTCGTTCTTGAAGAAGCGGCGTGCAGCGGCCCGGGTGTCGGAGAAGCCGAAGCCGTCCGCGCCGAGCGAGGCGAACTCGTTCGGAAGGAACTGCCGGATCTGGTCCGGCACGGCCTTCATGTAGTCGGTGACCGCCACGATCGGACCGGTGGCACCGGCGAGCTGCTGGGTCACGAACGGGACGCGGGCGGGCTGGCCCGGGTTGAGGAAGGCCTCTTCCTCGGCGGCCATGGCGTCGCGGCGCAGTTCGCTCCAGGACGTCACGGACCACACATCGGCCGAGACGCCCCAGTCCTCGGCAAGGATCCGCTGGGCTTCGAGGGCCCAGGGGACGGACACGCCGGAGGCGAGGATCTGCGTGCGCGGGCCGTCGATCTTGGCCGGTGCCAGCAGGTAGATGCCCTTGGTGATGCCTTCGACGTCGAGTTCGGCCGGCGCGGCCGGCTGGAAGATCGGCTCGTTGTAGACCGTGATGTAGTACATCAGGTTCCGGTCTTCGGAGTCGGGTCCGTACATTCGCTCCAGGCCGTCGCGCATGATCACGCCGATCTCGTAGCCGTACGCGGGGTCGTAGGTGACGACGGCCGGGTTGGTGGCGGCGAGGATCGGGGAGTGGCCGTCGGCGTGCTGCAGGCCTTCACCGGTCAGGGTGGTGCGGCCGGCGGTGGCGCCGATGATGAACCCGCGGGTCATCTGGTCCGCGGCGGCCCAGAAGGAGTCGCCCGTGCGCTGGAAACCGAACATCGAGTAGAACACGTAGATCGGCACGAGCGGCTCGCCGTGCGTGGCATAGGAGGTGCCCGCGGCGGTGAACGC
>NZ_FNJS01000065.1:0-7698 GCF_900104405.1 Arthrobacter sp. ok909
ATCGGCTGGGGCGGGCCCAGCGACGAACTGTTCCAGTGGTGGCTCGACCAGGAGCGGGCTAGCAGCCTGTCCCTGTACGGCCGCAAGCTCTGGGAGACCATGAGCTCTTACTGGCCGACCGGCGACCAGCAGCCCAACGCCACCCCGGCGGAGATCGAATTCGCGCGAAACTGGCGGGACACGCCAAAGGTAGTGTTCTCCTCGACGATCGACAAGGTCGACTGGAACACCCGCCTGATCGCCGGGGACGCGATCGCCGAGATCACCCGGCTCAAGGCCGAGGACGGCGCCCCGATGAGCGTCGGCGGCGCAACGCTCGCCGGGGCGGCCATGCGGGCCGGGCTGATCGACGAATACGCGCTAGCCACCCATCCGGTCCTGGTGGGCGGCGGCACTCCGTTCTTCACCTCGCTGGACAGCTGGGTGAACCTGAACCTGGTGGAGACGCGGACGTTTCCCGGCGGCGTGGTCCTGACCAGATACGAGACGAGGCGCTGAGCGCGATTCCTCTGCACGGTCGGGGAAGTGCATCCACCACCAGCCGCCCCGTGGCCCCCGCTCCGAAGTGTGGCGCCGATGATGGTCCCTTGAACGGCACCGAATTGCGCGACCCACGAGAGAAAACCGGTCTATCCGCACACTAGCTCCGCCTCCGCGAGCAGCACCACGAAATGATTCCTTTCAAGGACGTGGTGCCACGCTGAAGCACCAGCAGGCAGCTCTGCCCGTATGCCGAACGGCGGATTCAAGCGGTCATTGCAACAGGAGTCCTTCGATCAGTTCGATCGGTTTTCTGAACTCTAGTCTTTTACGTGGCCGGTCGTTGAGTTCCTGGGCGACCCAGTCGAGGTCTGTCGCGCTGTGGATGCTCAGGTCGGTGCCTTTGGGGAAGTACTGGCGCAGCAGGCCATTCGTGTTTTCGTTGATGCCTCGCTGCCAGGGTGAGTGCGGATCGCAGAAGTAGATGTCGATGCCGGCGTCTACCTTCACGGTTTTCCAGTCCTGCATTTCGATGCCCTGGTCCCAGGTCAGGGAATGCCTCAGCGCCTCGGGGAGCGTCTTGATCTTGGCTGCCAGGGCGTCACGCATTTGTTCTGCATTGTATCCATCCGGCAGGTGAACGAGCATCGTGTAGCTGGTGGTTCTCTCCACGAGGGTCCCGATCGCGGACTGGTTGCCTTTGCCGATGATTAAGTCCCCCTCCCAATGCGCTGGCACGGCCCGGTCCTGAACCTCGGGAGGACGTTCGGAGATATTGATCATCCCGGGGATCCGGTTCTTCCGCTGGCCGGCCTTCCTGCAGGGCTGCCTGAGCGCACGTCCGGTGCGCAAACACGCGGCCAGATCACGTTTCAGAGCTCCGCGGGACTGAACGTAGAGGGACTGGTAGATCGTCTCGGGTGACACCCGCATCTCCGGCTCATCGGGGAACTCGACCCGGAGCCGTCCTGCGATCTGCTCCGGTGAGTACTTCTTTTTCAGGTCCTCTTCCACCTTCGCACGCAACACCGTGTTCGTGTGCAGTTTCGACGGTTTCGGCCGCGAAGCCCGCTCATACGCCAGCGCGTGAGCCGAGGTTGCCCGGTAGGGCAACCCGGCCACCGAATTGCGCCGAAGCTCCCGGGACACAGTCGAGGCCGACCTGCCCACCACCGCGCCGATCACCCTTAGGGAGCTTCCCTGGGCGCGCAGCACCGCGATCTCTTCACGCTGGGCGAAGGTCCGACACCGGCCCTTCAGATCCCGGCCCCGGCGTGGCCTGACACCCCCCGCCCTCGGCCAGGACCCGGCGCCCGGTCCGTCTGCTCGTGTTGATCGGCACAACGGCATCGGTGATGAAATCACCGGCCTGCATCCCGGCCCAAAACAGCTGCAGAAGATCCGGTCTTACGTAAATTGAATACCTCGCCACGACAACACCCATCCGCTAAGTGTTGCAATCACCGCAAGAACCCAAGGTGCCCCAAACGCGCCAGGGCGTCTCACAACCCACCTGAACTCGCCCGGGAGGGTTTCGAGACACCCTAGGTGGATAGGGCAGCCACTTGTTCTTGTTTCCGAGGTTTCCTGCATGGGATGCCCAAAGCTGCCTGAGCTAAGGCGCGCCGGGCTGAATGGGTTCGTCCTATTCCTAGGGAAACCGTCTACCACTACATGCGCCATGCCAAGCTGGAGTGAAGCACTCTCCTGCCGCCGCCATAGTTGCGCCGTTGCCCCGCCGCCGTAGCTCACGAAAGGTCCACTATCGTGGTTCGAGCGAAACGAATCGCTCATGTCAGAGATGGATCTTTCTGCCGACGGCCGGACCTCTATTCCTGGCCGAGAACGGACGGGAGCCGGTCCTTCATAGGCTGAAGCTGTTTTGCAAAGCAGATCGACGACGGGATGGCGTCCTCGTAGGGAGGATAATTGGGTATCTGCCTGTATCCAAGTTTCCGGTAAAAGGCTTCAGCCTCCGGCTGCTTACCCCCGGTTTGCAGGATAACGCGGCGGGCGCCGGCACTGGCGGCAATCCTCTCGAGTTCAGCCATGAGTACGGTCGCAGCGCCCGTACCTCGGGCCGCAGGGTCCGTAATGACCCGCTTGACCTCCCATTCCCCATTCAACCGGCGGAGAGCGCCGTGCCCTATGGCTTCACCTACGGTATTAAGTACCAGGACGTTGGCGATGAAATCTTGCGGTGGTACGGAGAGCGCTTTCTGCGCTGCTTCGGAAAGATGAGGTTCTTCTTCGGTAGCGTATCGGGCAAGAAGCTCGTCTGTTAACAGATCCCGCAGACGGGCTGCTCTGGGGTCTTCAAAGTCAACTATCTCCAGTGTCACTGCTGCCGGATTGCCGGACATTTATCTCCTCTTGATGTACTGTCTTATTGAAATTCCTTAGTTCGTGCGGCCGCTGCAGAGGACGACCGCGGAATGTCCCGTCGTCGCCCTTCCGGCTTGTCGTTACTGGTCGACCGGGATGGCGTCGGCCGTTGACACCAGCGGTCCCAGCATCAGACTCCCCACTCTGAATTCCTCGCCGCATTCCGCGCAGGTCAGCACCGGTTGCAGGTCGGCCCCGCAACTGTGCCGGTAGGAGGCGCGGGGTGTCTCGTCGCGCATCCAGGTGCTGCTCCACGCCGCGAGTGAGATGAGGATGGGAGCAACTTCGGCCCCGGAAGTTGTGAGGTGGTACTCATAGCGCGGGGGGTGCTCCGAATATTGGACGCGCTCAATAACGCCATGGTTTTCCAGTGTCCGCAGCCGGTTTGTCAGGATGTCGCGTGATGCGCCTGTATTACGGGCTATCTGGTCGAACCGATGAACATCCAAGGACATCTCCCGAAGGGCCAGCAACGCCCACCGCTCCCCCAGTACCTCGAGCCCTGCTGCGATGAAACATGCTCTGGGCGCATCTCTGGCTGTATCCGTTGGTGTCATGACTTACCTGCTTTCAGTGCTTTTTTGTAAGTATACAGGTGAGTTGGAAAACCCAACCGACTCCGCTAACCTTACTTTCGAAGGCAGCGGCAACCGCGTCGCCGCCCTGTCTGAGATCAGGAGAATCCATGCCACAGCTGTCTGGCGCCGTCGTCCTTGTCACCGGCGCGAACGGAGGGCTGGGCCGCGAGTTCGTGGAACAGGCCCTCGCCCGGGGCGCGTCCAAGGTGTACGCGACAGCCAGGCGTCCCCAGGAGTGGCACGATGCCCGCGTCATCCCTCTCGTTCTGAATGTCACCGACCCTGCCTCGATCCGGGCCGCCGTGGCGCAGGCTCCGGACGTCACGGTCCTGATTAACAACGCAGGCATTGCCGTGGAATCGGACACACTCCTTGCCCTGCCCGACGAGGAATTCCGAAACGTGATGGAGACCAATTTCTTCGGGCCGGTCGCCCTGACCAAGGCATTCGCGCCGGTGCTCGCGGCCAGCGGGACGTCAGCGGTCCTCAACATCCACTCGGCGCTCAGCTGGATCGCGCTCACCGGCGCCTACAGCGCATCAAAGGCCGCGCTGTGGTCGGCGACCAACTCCTTTCGGGTGGAACTGGCTCCCCACGGCACGCACGTCACGGGCGTGCACGTCGCCTACATCGACACGGCCATGGCTGAAAGTGTGGATGCCCCAAAAATCGCCCCCGAGGAAGTCGTGCGGAAGTCGTTCGATGGGCTCGAGCAGGGAGATTACGAGGTCATCGTGGATGACATCACTGCCGGCGTGAAGCTTGGCCTCTCTGGTGCGATCTTGGATCTTTACCCGGGGCTGGCAGCCAACGCCCGGCATGACCCCGGCAAAGCCTGAAGACCTCCTAAGAACTCAGAGAGATACATGCATGGCAAGCAACACCTCCGCAGAGCGCTCCGAGACCTTCACCTGGGTGGACCCGGCAATCGCGCTCGAACAGCTGCCACGGCTGTCGGGTATGGACTACTTTTCCGGCCTCCGCGAGGGCAGCATAGCGCCGCCGCCGATCGCGTCCCTGATGAAGTTCGATCTCGTCGAAGCTGCACATGGGCATGTCGAATTCGAGTGTCGTCCAAGTGAAGCCCACTACAACCCCCTTGGAATGGTGCACGGCGGCCTGGCCTGCACTCTCCTTGACACGGCCCTCGGCTGCGCAGCTCATACCACCTTGGCAGCAGGTCTCGGCTACACCTCCATCGACCTGGCGGTGAAGTACCTGAGGCCCGTCACGCTCAGGAAGGGCACCCTTCGCGCAGAGGGGTCAGTGGTGAAAGCTGGTTCGCGGCTGATTTTCACCGAGGGCCGCCTCAGCACCGCCGACGGTGAACTCCTCGCCACCGCCACAAGCACACTCCTCGTCTTTCCCCACCAACCGGAAGCGCTGACACGATGACACCTAGTGCCACCACTGTTGCCCAGGCACCTGCCGCTCACGAACCTGCTGAGCCTCTGAACGCCGAGCCAGGGATGCATGAGTTGAGCCGGTTCGGCGTACCGCTGGGGCTTGCCGGTCTCGGCGGCGGCTGGTCCGCTGCCAGGGGGGCTCTCGGATCCCCGGTGTGGCCGGAAGAAATTCTCTACGGAACAGCCACCGCCCTGTGGCTGGTCCTGACCGTCACTTACGTGTTCCGCGGCCTTCGGCGGAAAGGAACATTCCGTTCTGACCTCAAGCACGAGGCGGCAGGGCCTTTCGCATCCTTTATTCCACTCATCGGGATCCTGCTTTCCTCCCACTACAGCCAGTACCTGCCGCCCTGGGGTGCCTGGCTGTGTAGCGCGTTCATCGCCGCGCTGGCCATCGTCGCCGCACAACTCCTCGCCCACTGGGTCACCGGCGGGCTATCGATGCAGTCCATCCACCCTGGCTACCTGCTGCCTGTCGTCGCCGGATCCTTCGTCGCCAGCATCGGATTCTCAAGCATCCACGCCCATGATGCCGCCATAGCCACATTTGGCGCCGGCATGTTCTTTTGGCTTGTCGTTGGAACTGTCGTCACCGTCCGGCTCATGACCGGAGGTGCGCTGGCGCCAGCAGCCAAAACCGGACTATCCGCATACCTGGCTGCGCCTGCAACGGCCAACATCGCTTGGATGGTGTCACACCCCGGTCCAATGGGGGCCGCGCAACTTGGGCTCACAGGTGTGCTGGGAATCATGGCGCTACTGCAGGTCATGCTCCTCCCCGAGTACCGCAAGCTTCCCTTTACGCAATTATTTTGGGTGTTTACCTTTCCCGTGGGCGCAACCACCAACTACGCCATCCGCTGGCTTGCCACCACTAGCCTCCCCGGCTGGGAAATTTACGCCTGGACGACACTCGGGCTCGCAACAGCCTTCACCCTCGCCATTGCCGCCCGCACTGCGACAACGGGAAGTGCCCGCGCATAGCGAGACGAGTCGGCCAAGCTGAACGAAACCGACTGACCGTCGATTAAGGTCGCAGGGCAAGAATGCACCAGCCACGAAGCGATATCATCCCTCAGTCTCGTATCCCTTGACATATGAGACGGCTCATCGATCGGGCGACCGCGGTACCGGCCTGCGCGTCTTAAACCTCGGCGGTGGCGGCGTCGACACCGCAACACCCCCGGGGTCGATGCTGTTCGCGATCAGCCTCCAACTCCACAGTGTGCCGCAACTAAGGGCCGCTCAGCGAGCTTGCCGCTTGTCAGGCCGCTCGGCCGGCTATTTTGTCGCACCCCCGAGAGAGGCTTGAAGCATGGACGGCAAGCACGGGCCCGACATGGTTCCGGCCACACCTCGCGGCGCTGACAGTTACAGCGCCTCGGATCGCGGTGCGGCGGATTCCGGTGCGGGTCGTGTTGCGGCGGCCAGGCTCAGGGCTTGCCGTCTGTCAGTTCGACCGGCCCCCTATTTTGTCGTACCCGACAGGGAGACTGGATTCATGGACGGCAACCAGGGGCCCGAGACGGGGCCGGCAGACCCGGCACCGGCACGTGCCGTGACGGTCGCTGACCTGGCCCGGATCCTGGCCGTCCTTCCGGCCCCGGGCAGTGCCGCCGCCCTGATAGACGAGATCCGGGACCTGGAGAACCTGAAGTCCGCCATGGCAGCCCGGCAGGCCCGGCACGCCGTGGCTTTCGATGCACTGCAACGCCGCGAGCAGGCCGCCGCGGGCGTCCCGGCCGAAAAACTCGGCGCCGGTGTCGGCGCGCAGATCGCCCTGGCCCGAAGCGAATCCCCCGCCAAAGGCAGCCGGCTCCTGGGCCTGGCCACAGCCCTCGTGACCGAAATGCCGCACACCCTCACCGCCCTGGAAACCGGGAACCTCAACGAATGGCGCGCCACCCTCCTCGTGCGCGAAACCGCCTGCCTGACCGCCGCCGACCGGGCCGGGGTCGACGAGGAATTAGCCGCCGACACCGGCGCCCTCGCCGGGGCCGGGGACCGGCGCCTGATCGCCGCGGCCCGCACCGCCGCCTACCGGCGCGACCCGCGCACCGTCACCGACCGCGCCTCGCACGCCGCCACCGACCGGCACGTCAGCCTCCGCCCGGCCCCGGACACCATGACCTGCCTCACCGCCCTGCTCCCCGTCCGCCAGGGCGTGGCGGTCTATAACGCCCTGACCCGGCACGCCGAGACCCTCCGCGCCACGGGCGACCCCCGCACCCGCGGCCAGGCCATGGCCGACACCCTCGTCGAACGCACCACCGGCACCCCCGGCGGGATCGCCGGCATCGAACTCCAACTCATCATGACCGACCGCACCCTCCTCCAAGCCGATTCCGAACCCGCCCGCCTCCCCGGCTACGGCACCGTCCCCGCCGGATGGGCCCGCAAGATCCTGCTACCGGACGAGAACCCAGCCCCGGACATCTGGCTCCGCCGCCTCTACACCCGCCCCGGCACCGGGGACCTCATCGGGATGGACTCCCGGTCCCGGATCTTCCCCACCGGACTCCGCCGCTTCATCCAAACCCGCGACGACACCTGCCGCACCCCCTACTGCGACGCCCCGATCCGGCACCTGGACCACATCATCCCCTGGCACCACGGCGGAGACACCACGCGCACCAACGGCGCCGGACTCTGCGAAGCCTGCAACCACACCAAAGAAACCCCCGGCTGGAACGCCCAGCCCCGGCCCGGCCCCAGACACACGATCCAGCTCACCACCCCCACCGGCCACACCTACCAGTCCACGGCCCCGCCCCTGCCGGGCACGCCACTCAGAACGGAAGCTACCGAGCGGCCACGACCAAGACACCGGCTGCGGCATCGCGCCAAAA
>NZ_FNJS01000041.1:0-40047 GCF_900104405.1 Arthrobacter sp. ok909
ATCGTCAAGAATGACCAGCTCCGGGCGAAGGGCAGGGATCCGCCGGACTGCTTCGCGGGCGGATCCTGATTCCCCGGCGACGCTCAGACCATCGGACTCGATCAGCTGGCGCAGGCCCCGCCTCACGACCTCGTGGTCGTCCAGCAGATACACGCCACGGCCGGCAAAGCTATTGTGCAGGTGGTCTTCCGGGTCAGCCATCATCGCTGTTCCGTTCTTTCGCCTTTGAGACCCCAGAGGCGTTGTAAGGCGTTGTTAGTGAATCCCTGACGCCGGCCCCACCGATGCGAAGACGACCCCGGATCCCCATCCGGCCCCCTGCCGGCGCGCATTCATGCGCGCAGGCTCCTTCTCCCCACGCTAGACCTAATACCGGCTTAGTCCTAACAGCGTCCGGGCAACAGCGCAGTTCGGCCGCGTTCGCGGCTGACAGGTCTGTTTCGTAGTCGGTGCCCTCGATTGAAAACCGCACGGTTTCCTCGGCATCCCCCCCCCCCCCAGAAAGATCATC
Organism: Arthrobacter sp. ok909; assembly: GCF_900104405.1. Taxonomy (NCBI): domain Bacteria; kingdom Bacillati; phylum Actinomycetota; class Actinomycetes; order Micrococcales; family Micrococcaceae; genus Arthrobacter; species Arthrobacter sp. ok909. The sequence continues at coordinate 512 of NZ_FNJS01000041.1, forward strand.
GATCAGCTGGACATGGACTTCGCGAGGCCAAAGGGGGACCTTGATTCTGGCTTCATGCTGTCGTCTCCCCCAAAGCCAACGCCAGCCTTTGCCCTCAACACTTTTTCAGCTCGGGCACCATCCCACAACTGACCCCTTCCTGCGCCCGTTAGTCGAGAATGGCGGTTAAGTCGCAGCTTGGAATGGCGCGGTGTGGTTAGCTTCGGACGCGCTGCCGGTACTGCCGTGGAGTTTCCCCTGCGTCGTTGAGGAAGTGCCGGTTGAAGTTGGATAGATTCGAGAAGCCGACTTCGTAACAGATCTCGGAGATCGCTTTTTCGCTCCGTTCCAGCAGGCGCCGTGCGTGGGCCAGGCGAAGTTTCCGGACCAGGTCACTGAAGTTCTGGCCTGTGGCACGTTTGAAGTACTTCGAGAATGTCGGCTCCGGCATTCCCACCATGGCTGCGGCCTCCGACATCTTGACGCTGCCGGCGTGATTGCTGAATACGTACTCAAGAACCATGTCCACCACGGCCGCGGCCTGGCCGTCCAGCTGCGGCCTGAACCATTCGTCGGCAAGGTAGCGCCGTTCCTCCTGGGGCGCCCGCGCCAGAATTGTAAATAGCTCCAAGAGGTGGTGGAGCCGATCCAATCCGGTGGTGGCGCCCATCGCCTCGATGGACGCTGCGGCCGACGCGGCCGAGCGGCCCAGGAACTCGACGCCGCGTGCGGACTCTTCCAGCAGGGGTTTGAGCTCGGCCAGTTCAGGGACGAGGGCAGCGGTCTGCTCGACCCATCTTCCGTCAAACTGGATGACGGCGTCCCGGTTCTCCAGGACTTCGCCGGGCTCAAGGTCGCTGACCCAATCATGCGGCAGTCCCGACCCCACGAGAGACACCTGGCCGGCCTCGAAGGTGCCGATGTGGTCTCCGACGATGAATTTTCCGGTGCCCTTGCGGATGAGGTGGATCTCGTACTCGGGATGATAATTCCAGCGCGCTACCGGGCTGGGATAGTCGTGCTCATGCCACCGGACCGAGTGGTTGGGGTCGGGCGGGATGACCTCCCGGTTGGCGTGCATGCCCAGCAACCGTTCGGCCAGCCTGGCAGTTGCTCCGTCGGGAGGCTCCGCGGCAGTCATTGCAATTCTCCGTTTGGTGAGTGGTTATGAAATCTGGACGGCACCTAAGCGCCTTCCCCTAGGTTAGCGGCTTCTTGGAGCGGGGGCGGCGAAAATTAGTATCAGAAATTGGCAACCAGGACGCTAGTTGTGTCATATCCCACAGGCCTATTCTTGAGGAACAGCAGCAAAGCAACCGGACTCGAGCCGGTCTTCGGCCCCGCACCCCGACGCAGCAGTCGGAATGGGCGGCATCGCACCCCCTGAAGAACAAAGGAGTCCTTAATGCGCGCAAAAATACGCGTCGCCGCGTTGGCTGCAGGCGCCCTGTGCGTGGCGCTCAGCGCCTCGGCCTGCGCAGGCGCCGGTGGAGGCAATTCCGCCGGCGACCCCAACAGCATCAATGTCCTGATGGTGAACAACCCCCAGATGGAGGACCTGCAGCGGCTTACCGCCGATAACTTCACCAAGGACACCGGTATCAGGGTCAACTTCACCGTTCTGCCGGAAAACGACGTCCGCGCCAAGATCAGCCAGGAGTTCTCGAGCCAGGCCGGGCAGTACGACGTTGCGTCGCTGTCCAACTACGAGATCCCGTTCTATTCAGCCAACGGCTGGCTGGCGCCGCTGGACAACGTGGCCAAGGATGCCGAGTTCAATCAGGCGGACATCCTTCCGGCCTACACCGCCTCGCTGACCGGCAAGGACGGCAAGCTCTATGGTGAACCGTTTTACGGAGAGTCTTCCTTCCTGATGTACCGGAAAGACATCTTCGACGCCAAGGGCCTGACGATGCCGGAGAAACCGACGTGGGACGAGGTCGCCGACCTCGCCGCCAAGGTCGACGGGGCAGCGCCAGGGATGAAGGGCATCTGCCTGCGCGGCGAGCCCGGCTGGGGCCAGGTCTTCGCACCCCTGACCACCGTGGTGAACACGTTCGGCGGGACCTGGTTCGACAAGGACTGGAACGCAAAGGTCAACGCTCCCGAGTTCACCGCGGCGGTCGATTTCTACACCAAGCTGGTCCGAGACCATGGCGAAGCAGGGGCCGCCCAGGCCGGGTTCTCCGAATGCCTGAACAACATGAGCCAAGGCAAGACCGCGATGTGGTACGACGCCACCTCGGCGGCCGGAGCTCTGGAAGCGGATGCCTCCCCCGTGAAGGGCAAGATCGGCTACGCCCAGGCCCCGGTGAAGGAGACTAAGTCCTCGGGCTGGCTGTGGACCTGGTCCTGGGCCATGCAGGCGGCTTCAAAGAAGCAGGACGCTGCCGGGAAGTTCATTGCCTGGGCCAGCTCCAAGAAATACGAGGAACTGGTCGCTGCCAAGCTCGGCTGGGCCAAGGTCCCGTCCGGCAAGCGCATCTCCACCTACGAGAACGCCGACTTCCAGCAGGCCGCGCCGTTCTTCAAGGCCGAACGCTTTGCCATTGAGAACGCCGATCCCAAAAACCCCGGCGTCCAGCCGCGACCGGCCGTCGGCATCCAGTTTGTCGGCATTCCCGAGTTCGCCGCCCTGGGCACCAGGGTGTCCCAAGCTGTCAGCTCCGCCATCGCCGGCCAGGGCACCGTCGCGGACGCGGTGGCCAAGGGCCAGGAAGCCGCACAAAAAGTCGGCGACAAGTACAAGAAGTAACAACCGAACCGCAGGAGAACATCATGACTACCGCAACGGCGCGCGTCTCCCGGCACGGGAGCAGCACAGCCACACCTTCGAAGAACGCCAGGGCGCGGGAACGCGCCGTGGCCTGGGCACGGCGCGCACCGCTGCTGCCGGCACTGATCTTCCTCATCATCGTCACCCAGCTTCCGTTCGTGGTGACACTCATCATTTCGTTCATGAACTGGAACAGCCTGAGCCCGGACAAGACCGGGTTCGCCGGCATTGAGAACTACGTCCAGGTCCTCACCGATCCCTACATGCTGCAGGCGATCGTCACCACCATCGTCGAGACGGTCTCGGTGGTCCTGGCCAGCCTGGTCCTCGGCCTCGGCCTGGCCCTGCTTTTGGACAAGAAGTTCATTGGCCGCGGCCTGGCCCGAACCTTGCTGATCGCACCGTTCCTCATAGTTCCGGTTGCCGCGGCCCTCATTTGGAAGCATGCCATCCTCAACCCCGTGTACGGCCTGATCAACGGCGCCCTCACCTGGATTTGGTCGCTCTTCGGCAGCGACGCCCCGCCCCAGCCGGACCTGTTGTCCCAGGCGCCGCTGATGGCCATCATCGTCTCGCTGGTCTGGCAGTGGACCCCGTTCATGATGCTCATCCTGCTGGCCGGCCTTCAGTCCCGTCCGATGGACACCGTCGAAGCGGCCCAGATGGACGGCGCCAGTCCTTGGGACATTTTCCGCCACCTCACGCTGCCGCACCTGCGGCAGTATCTGGAACTGGGCGGACTGCTCGGGGCCATCTATATCGTGCAGAATTTCGACGCTACCTTCGTCATCACGTCCGGCGGCCTGGGCACGGCCAACCTGCCCTACGCCATCTATGAGACGTTCTACTACGCCAACGAATACGGGCTGGCGTCCGCAGCCGGCGTCGTGGTGGTCATCGGCACCATCATCGTGGCGACCTTCGCACTCCGCACCGTATTCTCGCTCTTCAAGAAGGAGGCAGCACGATGAGCACGCTCACCCCGGCCGAACCCCGGGCATCAGTCCCCGCCCCGCCCGCCCGCACCACCGGTTCCCGACGCCGCGGCAAGTCACGCATGGACCCTACCCGCAATAACACGGCCGCCGGCATCGCCGCCTGGCTGCTGGCCCTGCTGTTCGCGGTACCGGTCTTGTGGATGATCCTGACCTCGTTCCACTCGGAGGTTGACGCCGCGACCAACCCGCCCTCCGTCGCTGCCGACCTTAACCTGGACGCCTACAAGGAATTCTTCGGGGCAACGTCCGGTGTCAGCCCGTGGCCGTCGCTGATCAACTCAGCCACCGCCTCGATCTTCTCCACCATCCTGGTCCTGCTGCTGGCCATCCCGGCCGCCTACGCGCTGTCCATCCGTCCGGTGAAGAAGTGGACCGACGTCATGTTCTTCTTCCTCTCCACCAAGATGATGCCCGTCGTCGCGGCCGTCCTGCCGCTCTACCTTTTCGCCAAAACCGCCGGCGCGCTGGACAACATCTGGTTCCTGGGCCTGATGTACACCTCGATGAACCTGCCCATCGCCGTGTGGATGATGCGCTCCTTCCTCGACGAAGTGCCCGTTGAAATGCTCGAGGCCTCCCAGATCGACGGCGCGGGCCTGCTGCTGACGCTCCGGAAGGTCGTCGCCCCCGTGGCCATGCCCGGCATCGCCGCCACAGCCCTGATCTGCTTCATCTTCAGCTGGAACGAACTCCTCCTCGCCCGGGTCCTCACCGGCGTCGTGGCCGGCACCGCCCCGGTCTTCCTCACCGGCTTCGTCTCAGGCCAGGGACTGTTCCTCGCCAAGGTCTGCGCCGCCGCCGTCGTGATCTCCCTGCCCGTACTCTTCGCCGGTTTCGCCGCCCAAGACAAACTCGTCCAGGGACTCTCCCTCGGCGCCGTCAAATAGCGCCGTCAAGTAACCGGCCCCTTCGACTCGTAAGGAATCCTTCGATGACCACATCAACCGCACAGTCTCGCACCTCCGGACATCCCGAACTACCGGCCACCATGCGCGCCGCCGTCCTCAAACGCCAGGGCGACATGGCCATGGAAACCCTGCCCGTCCCGAAGCTGGAAGCGGACCAGGTCCTGGTGAAGGTCGCCGCCGTCGGCGTCTGCGGCAGCGACGTCCACTACTACGAGCACGGCCGGATCGGCGACTACATCGTGGACCACCCGCTGATCCTCGGCCACGAGCTCTCCGGCCGGATCGCCGCCGTCGGAAGCGCCGTTAACTCGGGCCGCATCGGCCAGAGGGTCGCCGTCGAACCGCAGCGGCCCTGCCGGAAATGCAAGCAGTGCAAAGCGGGACGGTACAACCTGTGTCCCGACATCGAGTTCTACGCCACCCCGCCGATCGACGGAGCCTTCGCCGAATACGTCACCATCCAGAGCGACTTCGCTTACGACATCCCGGACAGCGTCAGCGACGAGGCAGCCGCCCTCATCGAACCGCTCTCCGTCGGCCTCTGGGCCTGCGAACGCGCCCAGATCAAGCCCGGCAGCCGGGTCCTGATCGCCGGCGCCGGCCCCATCGGCATCATCGCCGCCCAAGCCGCCCGCGCCTACGGCGCCACCGAAATCTACATCAGCGACATCGCCGAAGACCGCTTGGCCTTCGCCTTGAAACACGGCGCCACGCACGCCCTCAACGCCCGGACCGACAGCGTCGAAGGTCTCGACGTCGATGCCTTCATCGACGCCTCCGGCGCCCCGCAGGCCGTCCGCTCGGGCATCAAAGCCGTGGGCCCCGCCGGCAGGGTCATCCTGGTCGGGCTCGGGGGCGACGACGTCGAACTCCCCGTCTCCTACATCCAGAACCACGAAATCTGGCTCTCCGGCGTCTTCCGCTACACCAACACCTGGCCCCTGGCCATCCAGCTCATCGCCGACGGCCAGGTGGACCTGGACATCCTGGTCACCGGCAAGTTCACCCTCGCCGAATCCGAAGAAGCCCTGAAGGCGGGCAAGCGGACCGGCCAGCTGAAAGCCGTCGTCTACCCGGGCCGCTAGGCCCGGCAGCTTCGGGACATCAGCAACCACGCTCAGCACCAACCTGCAAGGAAGCAGACATGCCACCACCCGAGAACGGTCCCCACCCAGACCTCTCTGACAACGTCTCCCTGGTCACCGTCATCGGCGAATCACTTGTCGACATCATCGATGACCCGCGCCGAGGAAACACCACGCCCGAAACCCATCCCGGAGGCAGCCCCCTGAACGTTGCCGTCGGCTGCGCCCGTCTGGACCTCCGAACCAGCCTCATCACGCACTTCGCCGAAGACCGCCATGGGCGGATGATCGCGGAGCATCTGGACAGAAACGGCGTCCGTGCCATTGTCGGCGGTTCCCTGCCGACATCAATCGCGCTGGCATCCCTGGACGCCACCGGAGCCGCGCAATATTCGTTCGCCGTCGCTTGGGATATTGACGGGGCCTCCATCCCGGCCCTGGCAGCAGTGGAGAGCTCACTCCATGTCCACACCGGCTCCATCGCAACAGCGCTCCCCCCGGGCAGCACGTCGGTACGGGGACTGATCGAGGCGGCCCGGCCGCACGCCACCATCAGCTTCGACCCCAACTGCCGGCCCGCCATCAACCCCGAACCAACTGCCGCCCGCCAACGGGCAGAAGACTTCGTTGCCGTCGCCGACATCGTCAAAGCCAGCGATGAAGATCTCCGCTGGCTCTACCCCGACCGGACCCAGGAAGAGTCGATGGCAGCGTGGCTGGAGCTCGGACCATCGTTAGTGGCACTGACCCGTGGCGCCCAGGGCCCCGTGATCCTCACCCGACGCTGCCGTGTGGAGATGCCCGGAGAATCTATCACCGTGACCGACACTGTCGGGGCAGGGGACTCCTTCATGGCCGGACTGATCTCCGGACTCGCGCAAATGGACGTACTCGGGGCCGCATCCAGATCACGGCTGCAAGACCTTAGCCCGGACGAACTGCATGCCTTGGCCGCATACGCGAACAAAGCCGCTGCGATCACTTGCTCCCGGCAGGGAGCAAATCCACCCACCTCCGGAGAATTGGGATCGATGACCGGATTCTTTGCTGCATCGGGGGGATAGCGCGCCGACGGCGGAGCGGCCCGTGGCCGTCAGGCGGAGCAGGAGCTCCGATTTAGTGCCGGGCTTTGAGGGTTCTTGCTGTGATTGTGGCGAGGTCGTGGCGGAACATTCCGGGCTCATTGGCGGCAGGGAGGTCGACAATGTCTTCGGCTGCATCAAGAGATTCGACTGAGTCTGGCGTCAGGGAGGTGAAGACGGCGGTGAGGTCGTCTTGTTCGGGTCCGTGGTCGGCGACGAGTTCGAAGGTTTTGTGGTCGGCCGCATCACTGTGAAGACTGTCGATGAGGACGCGGGCGATTTGGTCCCTGGCGATAACGCCGTCGGCGGGTGAGCCGCTCACTGCGCAGCTTCCACTGGGCGTAGGCGACGCCTGGTCGTGCGGTGCCAATAGCAGTCATGAGCGCGATGCGCGTCCGGCGGCCGCCCAAGGCTTTGAGGACGTTGGCGACGCCGGTGTAGTCGTTGTCCCGCACGTCGCGTTCGCTGGTCGTGGATCCGTGGGTGAACACGATTGCGTCAACTCCGTCGACGGCCGGCCCGAGGGTTTCGGGACGAGTCAGATCCCGGCTCACCAGCTCCACACTTTCGGGAAGAAGGCGGGCGGCGCGTGCGTGGTCGCGCACGAGCGCCCGGACCGCGTAACCCTGCCGCAGCGCATCGGCCACTGCGTGGCGGCCGATGCTGCCGGTGGCGCCAACGATGAGCACGGTGGAGGGACGGTCGATCACTTCTTCTCCTTGAGGGGGATCTGCGGGGTGGGCTGCTGGGTCGCGGCCCAACTGGCGAGGACTTTCAGTGCGTCCTCGGAGGGTGTCCCGGGATCTGCTGTGTACACGTTGATGCGCAGTCCCGGGTCTGCGGGCAGCTCGAGTGCTTCAAAGCTTAAGTCCAAGTCGCCAACGATCGGGTGGTGGAGCCGCTTCCGGCCGGCGCGGTGGTACTTCACGTCGTGACGGGCCCACCGGGTGCGGAACTCCTCGCTGCGGGTGGAGAGTTCACCGATCAGATCCGTGAGGTCCTTGTCGTAGGGGTTCTTCCCGGCCGTGGAGCGCAGGACGGCGACGACGTCGTCCGCTGCGCGTTCCCAATCGGCGAAGAACTCCCGCGCTCTCGGATTCAGGAAGGTGAAGCGTGCGCTGTTTGGCGGAGTGGGCCCCTCTGCCATCATGTCCAGATAAAGGGCACGGCCCAGTTCGTTGGAGGCGAGGACATCCCCTCGGTCGTTGCGGACCCAGGCCGGCGCCATCGTGATCGCATCGACGACGCGCTGCACGCTCGGCCGCACCGTCTGGGGGCTGCGCTTGCGCCGCACCCGGGGGGAAGAAGTCGCGGCTCGGGCCAGATCAAAAAGGTGGGCCGTTTCGGCGTCGTCGAGCTTCAGGGCACGCCCGAGCGCTTCGAGGACGCTGTCCGAGGCGCCGGAGAGGTTTCCCCGTTCAAGGCGGATGTAGTAATCGATGCTCATTCCGGCGAGCATGGCGACTTCCTCGCGGCGCAGCCCGGTAACGCGCCGGTTGCCGCCATAGGCGGGCAGCCCGGCCTCCTCGGGTGTGATCCTTGCGCGGCGGGAGGTCAGGAATTTCCGCACGTCGTCGCTGTGTGTCATGGCCTCCACGCTACGCGCCGTCGATGGGACGAGGGAGGGACTGACAGTACCCGGAACGACAGTGACTCCCGGCCCTTAAGAATTCACGGTTGCATTGAAAGCATGAAACCTGAACCCGCAACCGTTCCCCACCCGGCAGCGATCCTGGTGATCATCCTCGTCAGCTACTTCATGATCCTGCTGGACAACTCGGTCATCTTCACAGCCCTGCCGAGCCTGCAGGCAGACCTGCGGCTGAGCACCGGTGAACTCTCATGGGTCCAGGACGCCTACACGCTGGTCTTCGGCGGCCTGCTCCTCCTTGGCGCCCGGGCAGGCGATCTGCTCGGCCGGCGCCGTGTCTTCGTCTTCGGGCTGGTGGTGTTCTCGATCGCGTCCCTGCTGATCGGGGTCGCCCCGGCGGGGTGGTGGGCGATCGCCGGCCGCGCCGTTCAGGGTATCGGAGCCGCGATCGTCGCGCCCGCGTCACTGTCCTTACTCACCGCGAGCTTCCCGGAGGGCCGCGAGCGCACCCGGGCCGTGGCGTTGTACGGCGCTACCGCCGGGATTGGTGCCAGCCTCGGGCTGGTCATCGGCGGGGCGTTGGCCCACTGGATCTCCTGGCGCGCCGGGTTCTTCGTCAACGTACCTATAGGCGCCGCGATGATCGCCCTCGCCCCACGGTTCATCCCGGAAACAGGCCGGGCCCGCGGCCGCTTCGACGTGCTCGGGGCGCTCAGCGCCACACTGGGTGTCGGCGCTCTCGTGTTCGGCATCATCAACACCACCGACGCCGGCTGGGTCTCACCGATCACAATCACGGCCGTCACGGTTGGAGCCGTACTCCTGGTCGTGTTCGTACTGATAGAGCGCAGGGCGGCCCAGCCGATCCTGCCGCTGCGCCTGTTCGCGAGCCGCCGCCGCACCGGCGCCTACCTGGCCCGCTTCCTCTATCTGGGCGCAATGATCGGGTTCTTCTTCTTCACCACCCAGTTCCTGCAGGAAGTGCTGGGCTTCGACCCGCTGCAGGCCGGCATTGGATTCCTACCCATGACGGCGGTCAACTTCGCCGTCGCGATGAGCATCCCCCGGCAAGTTGGCCGGATGCCAGGATCGGTCCCGCTCCTGACCGGGATCCTGCTCACGTTGACCGGGATGTTCTGGCTCAGCCGCGCCGGAGTCGACTCCGCATACCTGACTGGCGTCGCTCTGCCGATGATCCTCATCGGCGCCGGTCAGGGCCTCGCTTTTGCGCCACTGACCTCGTTCGGCATTATCGGCGCCCCTGTGTCCGACGCCGGCGCCGCATCCGGCCTGGTGAACACCTTCCACCAGGTGGGCACCTGCCTCGGGCTTGGCTTCGCGGTCGCTGCCGCAGCCACCGTCCCGACCACGGGCTCTGCCGTAGCGCACCTGGCCGCGCAGGTCAGCGTTGCGCTGACCACGGGCAGCGTCCTACTCCTCCTTGCCCTGGCCGTCACCGCGGCCCTCATTCTGCCCGCAGACCTGGCTGCCCGCCGCACCAGGGCACCCCGGATGGCCGTGCCCGTACCGGAGGCCGAGCGCGTGCGCTGAGCTGGCCGGCCCGGCAAGCCCAGGGCAACAGCAACGAGCGGCACCCCTCGCGGTGCCGCCTCCCGCTCGATGGAGGTAATGATGTGCCCTCCCACAACTGCGCACCTCTGAATACCGTGAAAGGCATGGACATGAAACTTACTCTCAACAACGGCATTACGATGCCCGCCCTCGGTCTGGGCGTCTTCCAAAGCGCCCCCGAGAAGACCACGGCCGCCGTCGAGGCCGCGCTTGCTGCCGGCTACCGGCATATCGATACCGCCGCCGCGTACGGCAATGAGCGGGAGGTGGGTGAGGGCATCCGCAACTCGGGCCTGGACCGTTCGGAGGTGTTCATCGAGACCAAGGTCTGGGTCAGCGACTACGGCTACGCCGAGACGCTGCATGCCTGGGATAAGGCGACGGGCAAGCTCGGCGTTGACTACTTGGACCTGTTCATCCTGCATCAGCCCGCCCCGGACCGGTTCGAGAAAACCGTTGCCGCGTACAAAGCACTTGAGCGCCTGCTCGCCGACGGGCGCGTGCGGGCGATCGGCGTCAGCAACTTCATGCCGCACCACCTCGAGCAGCTGCTGGCGACCACCGAGATCATCCCGGCCGTGAACCAGATCGAACTGCACCCGTACTTCACCCAGCCGGACGTCCAGGCAGCCGACACCGAACACGGTATCCTCACCCAGGCATGGTCACCGATCGGCGGCATCACCTTCTACCCGGGATGGGGCGAGGACCGCAGGAACGTGATGGAAGACCCGACGATCACCAGCATCGGACAAACGCACGGCAAGAGCCCAGCCCAGGTCATGCTCCGCTGGCACTTGCAGCAGGGCCGTTCAGCCATCCCGAAGTCGAGCAACCCCGCACGCATCGCCGAGAACTTCGACGTCTTCGACTTTGAACTCAGTGCCGACGAACTCGCCGCCGTCGACGCGCTCGATACGGGCGTGCGCAACGGACCGGACCCCGACGAGGCCCGCGAAGAGCGCTTCGCCATGGTCATCCCCGAAGCCTGAGACAGAGAGTAGACACCACCATGGAATATCGCCCACTTGGCCGCACCGGCGTGCAGGTCAGTCCCTTATGCCTCGGAGCGATGATGTTCGGCCCCTGGGGCAACGACGACCGTACGGACGCCATCCGGATTATCCACCGCGCCCTCGACTCTGGCATCAACTTCATCGACACCGCCGACGTCTACTCAGGCGGGGCATCCGAGGAGATCGTCGGGCAGGCTCTCGAGGGACGCCGCGACGACGTGTTCCTCGCCACGAAGTTCTTCATGCCGATGAGCGAGGACCCCAACCAGCGCGGTGGATCCCGCCGCTGGATCATCCGCGAGGTCGAAAATTCCCTCCGCCGCCTGAACACCGACTACCTCGACCTGTACCAGGTCCACCGGCCCAACCCCGACACGGATGTCGAGGAAACCCTCGGCGCCCTGACCGACCTCGTCCGTCAGGGGAAGGTCCGTTACATCGGCTCCTCGTCGTACTCCGGATCCCAGATCGTGGAAGCCCAGTGGGCGTCCCGTGAACGGAACCTGCAGCGGTTCGTCACCGAGCAGCCGCCGTACTCGATCCTGGTCCGCGGCATCGAGGAAGACATCCTCCCGACGCTGCAGCGCCACGGCATGGGTACCCTCACTTACAGCCCGCTCAGCGGCGGCTGGCTCTCCGGGCGCTGGCGGAAAGACTCGGCGTCCGCACCCACCTCTTCCGTGCGTCCGAATGCCCGGTTCGACATGACAAGCCCGGCCAACCAGCGAAAACTCGACATCGTCGAAGATCTCGCGCAGCTGGCCGAACAGGCCGGATTGACGCTCATTGAGCTCGCCATAGCGTTCGTGATCAACCACCCCGGCGTCACGGCAGCGATCGTCGGACCGCGCACCATGGAACAGCTCGAGTCCTACCTGCCGGCCGCCGAGATCACTCTGTCCAGCGACGTTCTGGACCGCATCGACCAGCTCGTCGCCCCCGGCGTGACCGTCAACCCCGACGACAACAGCTACGGTACCCACGAACTCACGGCGCAGGAGCGGCGACGGTGACAGGCGTGACCGCCGCGGCGGTAAAGCGCTCTATGACACCCTGTGCGAGGCGATGGTGGCCGGGGACGTGGCGGAGCTGGACAGCATCCTCGCCGACGAATTCACCCTCACCCACATGACCGGATACGTGCAGTCGAAAGCGGAATGGCTTGATGCCATCGATACCGGCCAGATGCAGTACCACCGGATGGAAACAATGGAGGCCACCATCAACACGGAAGGGACCACGCCCGGTTTGACCGCCCGCACACTCACCGACGCCACGATCTGGGGCTCCAGAGCCACCTGGCGCCTGACGCTGCGTTCCTGGTTCGAGCCCCACGAGGACGAGTGGGTCATCACACGCACCGTCGCATCAACCTGGTAATTCCCACGCAGCCCGTCCATTTGACGCACGAAAAATTCCAAACCGAAAGAAGGATCATCATGACTGACCAACCCAAGCAGCTCGGAGGCGGCCGAAAGATGTTCGGCGACTTCGCGCCAAAGCTTGCCGAGCTCACCGACGACGTGCTCTTCGAAGACGTCTGGAACCGGCCCGAACTCTCCGCACGGGACCGCAGCCTCATCACCGTGGCCGTGCTCACCGCCGGCGGGAACACCGCCCAGTTGGGCTTCCACCTCGGTCGCGCCATCGAGAACGGCGTGACCCAAGAGGAGCTCATTGAAGCCATCACCCACGTCACGCTCTACGCCGGCTGGCCCAAGGGCATGTCTGCCATGGGCGTAGCCAGACAGCTCTTCACAGACAACGAGTAAGGAAAATCATGAACATCGAACCCTCCGTGCCCACCACGAAAAACCCGGCGGCCCAGTTCGCCGGCGACGTCTGGCTCGACCCGATCGCGCTGCCCCACGCGTCTGACCAGACGATGGTCGTGGCGACCGTCCGCTTCGCGCCCGGAGCACGCACAGCCTGGCACTCCCACCAGCACGGCCAGTATCTGCGCATCACCCAAGGTGTAGGCCGTTTCGGTACCAGAGACGGAAAGATCATCGAAGTCCAACCCGGGCAGACGCTCTACACCCCGCCCGGCGAGGAGCATTGGCACGCCGCCGCCCCGGGCTGCTTCATGGAACACATTGCCATGCTCCAAAACGGCGAAGACCCGTCCAAGACCACCACTTGGGGAGAGCACATAACAGACGACGAGTACAACGGCCGCTAACCGCGGCTTCCCCGCAAGGGCTTCGCTGTTTTCAGCGCCGTCGGGTCTGGACCCTTTTCCTATTGGAGGGACGCCGTCAGGCGCGCCAGGTTGTCGAATACTTTTTGCGCTATGGGCCGCCGGATCCAGTCCTCGAGCTGCAGCTCACGGCTTTCCACGCGGTACCCGTCTTCGATCTCGCGAATTGCGTCCACAAAACCGCGCCCGTGCACAAGTACGGATACTTCCATGTTGAGGCTGAAAGAACGGACATCCATGTTGCTGGACCCAATCACCGCAACCTCCTCATCGATGGTGAAATGCTTAGAATGCAGCACCTTGGGCGCCCGGTAGAGGTAGATTCTGACGCCGGCGCGGAGCAGTGCCTCGTAGTAGGAACGCTGCGCGTGATAGACCATGCTCTGATCTCCGACCTCGGAAACAAAGAGCTCGACGCTTAGCCCCCGCGCGGCCGCCGTGACAATAGCCATCAAGATGGATTCGTCCGGGACAAAGTATGGACTGGTGATGCTGACGCGACGCTCAGCTTTGTGGATAAGCGTCGCGTAGAGCTTCAAATTGTTGTCGTTGTCGAAGCTGGGACCACTGGGCAGGACCTGTGCGTCAACGAGCGCGGAACGTTGGCTGACTCCTAGGGGGCTTGAATCCAGTGGCAGTATCACACCCGTTTCGCTGTACCAGTCCGTTGCGAAGACCGCATCCAGCTCCCGGACCACAGGTCCCTCGACGCGCATCATCAGCTCGTGCCACTGGAGCCCGCGCTTCAGGTTGCCCTTCGTGTCGTAGCTCGCGTCAATGACGTTCTGGGACCCAGTGAATCCCACGCGGCCATCGACGACGAAGATCTTCCGGTGATTGCGCAGGTCCGGCCTCTGCCATTCGCCGCGCCACGGCCGCACCGGCAGCATGGGGCGATATTCCGCCCCTATCTCCTCGAGGAAGTCCAAGGTTTCTTTCCGGCCGGGAAACTTTAGGCCAGCCAGATGATCGGACAGAACCCGGACGTCAACGCCGCGTGATCTTGCTCGTGCCAACGCTTGAAAATACGGCGCCGTCGTTGCGTCCAACACCAGGATGTAAAACTCCACGTGCACATAACTGGTGGCCGAATCGATCTCAGCGATCATGGCATCGAAAGTGCCGTTGTAGTCGCCTAGCAGGGTCGCACTGTTGCCCGCGACCATAGGAAGCGCCCCAAGGTTGCTGTTCAGCACCACCGCCGAATGCAGCCACTCCGGCCAGTCAAGGCCGCGGCTAATCAGCGGGCTGCCTTCAGTCCGCGCCAGCACCAGAGCGTTGACTTCGCGCTGTTTGTCCCGGCGCGCCTTGGGCAGTTTCGAGTAACCGACAAAGAAATACGCGACGGCACCAAGGATCGGTATGAAAATTATGGCGAGCACCCAGGCAATAGCCGAGGATGGACGGCGATTCATCGACACGAGGACAGCTGCGACGGTGACGAGTAATATGTGGGCCGCGAGCAGGAGCAACGCAAACGTTTCAGCGTCCTGGAAGAATCCGCGCACGGCTGCCTACTTCGATGCCGCGAAGGCCGTCAAACCAGCACCCGGCTCTTGACTATTTCAAACTCCTCAGCTCTGACGGTTCCAGCCTCCAGGAGTACCTTGGCTTGGGAAACGGGCAGGAAGCCCGGGAAGAAGATCCAGACCGACTTCCACCAGCCGTTCAGTCCCTGATCGCGAAAGAGGTCACCGATAACCGCAAAAACACCAAACAGGTAGGCAAAGAATACGGACCCAGTGAAGAACCACCAGAAAATATCCCACGAGTTTTCCCAGAAACTCATTTGTCCTACCTGCTCTCAAAGATGCGTTCTCGTTGCCGGAACGGCCTGTCCCTCAGCTCTACCCGTGGAGGGTATGACTATTGTTGGCGTTAAGCCCGGCATGGACCTCACCCGCTGGGGGTGAAATCCCGGAAATGCTTGGCGCGAATTCCGGAAACGAGTTCATGAGCGTCTGGCCGAAGGGCTGCTCATAAATAGCTCGAGAAGAGAAAATCCTTATGCTTTCAGGAGCCAGAGCGGGTGAAACTCTTTGTCAGCTCGTGGTTCGGTGGCTTTCGGTGGGCGTGTGCTCGCTCGCTCCCCAGCTTGCGAGGAGGCGGAGTCGTTCCGCTGAGGGGGAGCCTGGCTCTGCGGTGTAAACCAAAAGCACGAGGCCTGGCTCGGCGGTGATCGCGAGTTCTTCGTACGCCAAGGTAAGTTCCCCGGCCACGGGGTGATGGAAGCGTTTTGTTCCGGAGCCATGGGTGCGTACGTTGTGCGCGCCCCATAGTGCGCGGAAGGTCTCGCTTCGTGTCGAGAGCTCTCCGACAAGGTCCTGCATTGTGCGGTCGTGAGGGTCCCGGCCCGCTTCGGCACGCATGATGCCGACGCACATCTCGCTGAACAGCTCCCAGTCGGGGTAGAAGTCGCGCGAAGCCGGGTCGAGGAACTGGAATCGCGCGAGGTTTGGGGTGCGGCCACTGTCTCCAATCACCGGCGAGTAGAAGGCGCGCCCCAAGGCGTTGGTCGCGAGCAGGTTCTGGTAAGGGTCGCGGACGAATGCGACACCCTCGGTGATCGCTTCCAGTGCCCACTGCAGGCTCAAGCGGGCCCCGGCTTGGGTGGTGGCGCGTTTGCGGGGCCTCCCGGAGGCGGGGATGCCATCTGCCGCGCGGGCCAGGTCGAACAAGTGCGCACGCTCTGTGTCATCAAGACGGAGGGCACGGGCGACGGATTCGAGCACGGACGCTGACGCGCCCGCGATGGAACCGCGCTCGAGCTTGGCGTAGTACTCCACGCTGACGTCGGCGAGTAACGCGACTTCGCTGCGCCTCAGCCCGGCCACCCGACGATTCGGCCCTGCGGCAATGCCGGCGTCTTCCGGTGTGAGTCGTGCCCGCCGCGACATCAGGAACTCTCGCACTTCAGCCCGGTTATCCATGGTTCAAGGGTAAATCGGCAGGGAGGAAGGAGGGGTTCCCTCTCCGTACACCCCTCAACAGAGACTCCCCAGCGCCTGCAAATAAAGCTTGACTGGTTGGACCCGATGAACAGGAGAGCCAACTATGCGTGGTGTTGTCATGTACGCTCCCGGCGACTTCGTTGTCGGCTCCTTCGTCGCGTCAGATAACACGTGTGAGGTCTGCCAGGCCGGCTGCATCCACCGGGTGTTCATGAAGGGCACAGTCCGAACTCGCCCGCATCCCCCACCCCGACGGCACGCTGGTCCCCACGCCGCGGCCGATCTCCACGCCCGATCCCCGGCATCACCGACCCGTACGAAAAGGAGCCACATGACAACCGTCCCCACACGAACACCTGCACCAGAAGCCAGGGCACAGCAAAAACTGCCTTTGGCCGCGCTCGTCGCCCTGGCCGCAATGGGATTCATCCTCGTCGCTACCGAAACCATGCCAGCCGGCCTGCTCCCCGTCATCGCAGCAGGCCTCCACACAAGCGAAGGAACTGTCGGTCTGCTCGTCAGCGCCTACGCCCTCGGGACGGTCCTCGCCACCATTCCCGCGATCACCCTCACACGCGGCATGCGACGAAAGCCGCTGCTGCTCGCGAGTATCGCCGGACTCGTGATCGCCAACACGCTCACTACGTTCTCCCCCGAAGCGACACTGTCTCTCGTCTCACGATTCCTCGCCGGCGCGTTCTCGGGAATCATCTGGGGAATGCTCGCTGCCTACGGCCGCCGCATCAGCCCGCCCCAGAACGCCGGGCTGTCCCTGGCCATCGTTTCCACGGGTGCGCCCCTCGGGTTCGCTTTCGGCACCCCCCTCGGCGCCTGGATCGGAACGACCTTCGACTGGCGATGGTCCTTCGGCGCGCTCTCCGTCCTCGCACTCGTCGTCGGCGCACTGATCATCGCACTCGTCCCTGATGCCCCCGGGCAACCGGCCGCGTCGCGGCTTCCCCTGGGGCGCGTGTTCCGGATCCCCGGAGTCGCCCTCATCCTCACCGTCATCGTCGTCTGGATGCTCGCCCACAGCACCATCTACACCTACATTGCCCCCTACCTCCGCGCCACAGAAACCGGCCTCTCCGCCGACCTCGTCCTGCTGATCTATGGCATCGCATCGGTCATCGGCGTGGCCATCACCGGAGTGCTGCTGGACCGCCACCCCCGACCCCTCCTGCACCTGAGCGTCTCCGCGTTCGTCGCATCCGGAGTCATCCTGCTCATCGGACACACATCGACCCTGGCCATTGTGATCGCCGCCGCCCTCTGGGGCGTCGCCTTCGGCGGCGCGTCGGCCCAGCTGCAGGGCCCGCTGACCACCGCAGGAGGCAAAAACGCCGACGTCGCCAACGCGTTCCTCCCGGTCGCCTTCAACATGGCAATCTTCGGCGCCGGCATCCTCGGCGCACTCCTCCTGACCCCATTCGACGGGCTGGCGCTGCCGGTAGTCATGATCGCCCTCGGCATCGCCGCCCTCCTGCTCACCCTGTATGGCCGACGGTCGGCATTCCTCCGCCGCCTCTGAGCAAAAATCGAGTTCCTGCGATGAGGTCAGGCACGGTTGGGGGACCCTGGAAATAGCACTAAAGCGCGCACCACGGGCCACGACGCACTCAACCTGCTCGCCAACTGAGCCACCACAGTCCGCAGCGAAACACGGCTCATGACTGAACGACTCAGCCGCTCGGTGGTCAGCCCCTGCCCTGGCCCTCGCGGGCCACCTCTTCCAGAATCCTGGCTGTCGGCGCTGCCGTCATCAGCTGTCCTATCACCTCGGGTTTGTCCCACACCTGGCTGCGCAGCCCTTCCAGAAAGACGGTCGCGGCGTCCTTGGTGTCGAAGTCGAGGAGCACGGCCACGCTGTTCTGGTCCTCTGTGTCCCGGAACACCCGGATAGACCGGGCGCCGGAGGCGGCGCGGCCTGCGGGATCGGTGTCGAAGACTTTCTTCCATGCCTCGTAATCCCGGACCGGATAGCTAATCTGCAGGGTGAACATCGTCGTTCCCTTCCCTCGGGCTGTGTCAGGACCACGATAGGCCGTCCCGCGTCATCCCGGTAGGGCCGGAGGACGACCCTACTCCCCTGCTGCGCGGCCTGGAAACCTTCGGCAGTCGCTGGACCAACCCGTTCGGGCCGGCCGTGGCAGGTTCGATCGGCCCGGTGTAAAGGGGGCCGCGGGGCCTTGGTGTGATCCGCCGATCTCGAGCCCCAGTCCTACGGCCGCGCTGATCGGCTGTGTTCCCGCAAGCGGCAGAGGCGGCGCAGCCGGAATCCGACCGCGAAGATCCAGGCCATGAACGTGACCAGAATGACCCGCTGCACGAGACCTTTCCATTCAAACAGGCCACTCCCGGGCTGTTGGCTGATCTTGAGCAGAACGGTCCCGAGAGTAAGGACGACGCCGCTGAGAAGTGTCCACCCCGCCAGGGGGCGCCAGGCCGGGTCGCTGCGGAAGCGCCGGTAGAAAACGAAGCAACTGAACGGCGCGAACGTAAAGACGATGGCGCCGAAGATGCCGTGCACCGAGCCATGCAGACTCGTTTGGCCGAACATCGCCGACGGGTCGGTGACGAACGGCCCGGAGGCAATCAGGCTGACACCGATGCCCTTTACCAGAAGCGGTCCGGCCCGGGAAGCCGCGCCGGTCCTGAAATGAGCGGCGAGGCCAAGGCCAAACGTCAGGAACAAGATGCCCGTCAGCACGAAGTTGAGGATCTGGACCCAGCCATAGGGGCCAAGGGACAGCTCGCTGACGAACATACCCGTACAGGAGTAGCCGGGGTACAGCCACCCGTAAACGGTGAAGACGGAGACAAATAGAACGGCGCCCGCCATGCCCGCCACGGACCCCACCTGGACGCGCCGCCGTGCGGCCGCCGACAGGCCGGGGACAGGGCTCGAGATCACAAGGTGGAGCCTAGTACGATCCGAGGGTCGTACGACACTGCGTCGGGCAGCAATTTGGTCTGGGCGCTGATGGTGATGGGAGCGTTACCGGCCGGAATTCTGCCGTGTCCCCCGCTAGATCCGGATGTTGTCGTTGCAAACCGCATCCTGACGGATAGGAGAACGGACTAGGTCCGCGACTCGGCGAGGGCCGAGGGAGACTGCACACGGCTGGCTGGCGGTTGCGCGCGCCGGTTAAGCCACATCTCGAAGACGTCGCTGGTGTGCCATTCAAAGGAGGCAAGGACTGGCGTGCCGTCGATGTCGTAGTCGACTTCGTCGAAGTAGAGCAGCGGGACGCCCTCTTTGACCTGCAGCTGTTCGGCTTCCGGGGGGCCGGCGAGGACGGGGAGCAGTTTGGCCCGTCCGTTCCTGACGCCGTGGTTGAGGTTTTCAAGCAGATCGAACAGGGAAGGTCCGAGGTTGCCCCGGATCTCTTCGGGAACGATGGCCAGCGGCACACGATCGACGCTGTAGACCACGGGGCGGTCATCGGCGAAGCGGACGCGTTCGACGACGACGACCTCGGCCCCGCGGTCCAGGCGAAGCCGTGCCCGGTCGCCGTCGTCGGCCGGCTGCACGTGCTGTGAGACGATCCGGATGCTGGGGGTGAATCCGGCGGCCTGGATCATCGCTGTATAGCTGACGTTCAGGTCCAAGGCGTGGCGTTGCGGTACGCGGGTGACGAAGGTTCCTTTACCGTGCAGGCGGGAAAGGTACCCGGCATCGATCAGTGCCCGATAGCCTTCGCGGACGGTGGCCCGGCTGACGGCGAACTTTTCGGACATCTCGTCTTCATTGGGGAGTCGGTCGCCGACAACGTACGTACCGTTGCTGATGAGCTCCGTGAGTTCATCTCGAACCTGTTCTGCAAGATTTGGCCGGCGACCCGACATGGTGTCCTCCCTCGACAATGAATCCAGTGTACTGGCGGTTGGCGCCGCTTTAGATCCTAACGCCGGCGTTGGCGAAGGACAGGGCGGTGCGGACCTGGGACACGACGTCCTTCTCGCCAGGCAGCATGCCGTCGAAGATGGCGCCGCCGATGGTGAAGCCCCACGCGCCGGACTCGGCCAGTCCGCGAATCTGGGCCTCGGAAACGACCGAGCCTGCGGCGATGGTCGGCCCGTCTACAACCCGGGCGACGGCGGCGGTCAGTTCCAGCGGGTCAACGGATCCGTGACGGTAGGCCAGCAGGTCGACGCCGTCGACGCCGTCGAGCTTGGAGAGTTCGGCGGCGTGTGCGGCGATCTCCTCGATGGAGCCCAGAAGCTCACTCGGGTGCCCGGCGACGCGACCGGGGAACGGCGCGAACTTGATACCGGTGCCCGCGAGCTTTTCCACGGCCTCCGCGGCAAACTTCCCGCCCACGATCCAGTCCACGCCGGCGGCGATGGCAGCGTCGATGGAGTCCATCTCGTCAGCCTTGTCGACCGAGACGACCTCGAGGTAGACCACGAGGCCTGCGGCGTGTGCGGCGGCGGTCAGTTCGCGGGCCTTCTCGGCGGTGGCGCCGACGTCCTTGAAGCCGATGTGGCGCAGGCCGGTGTCCTTGACCTGTTCCAGGACCTCGAGGGCGTTGTCCACGGTGCGGTCGTTGTGGGTGAGCATGAAGATGAATTCAGACATTGTTCTTGTTCTTTCTGGATCGTGGATTGTGTGCGTGTGAGGGGTGCTGTTGGGGGTTGTGGGGGTCTGCAGGGTCAGGCCGGGAGGAGTCCGCGGACGTCGTCCAGGACGTGGGTGGGGAGGATTCCGGAGGCGGCAAGGTGGTCATCGGTGGTCGCTCCGGACATCACGAGGGCCGAGGCCATACCGGCGTTCAGGCCCATGGCGACGTCGGTCAGGAGACGGTCCCCGACCATGACGGCCTCGTTGGCCGGGACGCCGAGCCGGTGCAGGAAGGCGTTGGCCATATGGACGCTGGGTTTGCCCACGATGGCCTCGGCGCGCCCGCCGGTGCAGGCCTCGATGGCGGCCAGCATGGCTGCGCAGTCGGGCAGGCCGCCGTCCGGGGTGGGGCAGTACGGGTCGGGGTTGGTGGCCACGATCACGGCGCCGGCGTTGACGGCGTGGTAGGCGCGGGTGAGTTTGTCGTAGTCGAAGGTCCGGTCGAAGGAGACCACCACGACGTCGGTCTGCTGAGGGTCTTCGGTCAGGGTGAACCCGGCCTGGCTCAGGGATTCGATCAGGACCGGTTCGCCGACGGCCAGGACCCGGGCCCCGGGGTAGCAGTCGGTGAGGTACAGGGTGAGCGCGTCGAGCGCGGAGATCACGTCCTCCGCATCGGCAGGGATGCCGAGCCGGGTCAGCTTCGCAGCGTAGTTCTCGGCCGTTTCGAGAGGCTTGTTGGTCACGAACACCACGCGGGCCCCGGATCCGCGTAGCGCTGCCACGACGACGTCAGCGCCTTCGATCAGCTCATCGCCAAGATACAGAGTGCCGTCCAGGTCGAAGGCGTAGCCACGGTACAGCGGGGCCCCCGCACGCAGGCCGGTTTCCTTGGCAACTAGTTCAACGGGCATCGTTGCCCTCCTTTCGCTCCCTGCGGAGCATAATTCAAGTCTAACGTTAGACGTCTGACGACTCAAGTTGATAGTGGATTCTTTGGGAAGGTTTTTGCGGGACTGGTGTGCGGCTGCCGGGCGGGGGCTGCCGGGGTCGCGGCGGCCCCCGCCCGGCGGTCGGGGCGGTGGTCAGGCGCCTTCGGTCAGGGCCTGGTCGGTGAGGGCGAGTTCTTCTTCGGCGGTGTAGTTGCCGACCCTCTTGCGGCCGACGGCGAAGTAGTAGGCCAGGAAGAGGGCCACCATGATCGCGGCGATGACGAACGCGAGGGGGAAGCTGACCAGGGCTGCGGGGATCAGGATCCCGGCCAGGATCAGGGCGATCCACATCGTGACGCGTCCGCCGAGGGCCTTGTAGGGGCGGTGCAGGTCCGGGCGCTTCTTACGCAGCACCAGGGCCGCGGCCATCATCAGCATGTAGGACACGGCCGCGACGAGCACGGAGAGGGTGACCAGGACCGGGATGGCGTCCGGGAGGATGGTGTTGCCCAGGACGACGAAGACGAAGCCGATGACGCCGGGAACGATCAGCGAGCCGATCGGGGCGTGATGCTTGTTGAGCTTGGAGAGCCATGCCGGCAGGTAGCCGGCCCGGGACAGGGCGAAGGTCTGGCGGGAATAGGCGATCACGATGGCGTGGAACGAGGCGACCAGGGCGGCGAGGCTGAAGACCGCGATCACCGGAACGATCCAGGTCTGGGATCCCACGACGTTGGCCAGGGCCACGGTCAGCGGGGCCGCGGCGCCGGGGAAGTCGGACCCGCCAACGCCGGCGGCGACCGTGAGCGTGCCGAGGCCGATCACGGCGAGGGTGATGAAGGCCATGATCAGGGCCTTGGGGATGTCCTTGGCGGGGTTCTTGGTCTCTTCGGCAGCCATCGGGAGGCTTTCGATGGCGAAGAAGAACCAGGCGGCCAGCGGCAGGGTGGCCCACAGGCCGCCGATGCCGTTGGGCAGGATGGCCCCGCCGGAGTATGCGTTCAGGTTATCCAGCGACATCTTCGGCGCGCCGATCACCATGAAGACGATGAGGCCGACGACTGCGACAGCCGTAAAGACGAACTCGATCTTCATTGAATTTCCGGCGCCCAGGAGGTGCACCACCGTTGATCCGATGTAGAGGACCGCGGCGCTCACCAGGATCGGCACATCGGGGAAGAGGACCTGCACGTACGCGCCGACAGTCAGCGCCACCGCGACGGGGGCAAACACGAACTCGAGAAGGACGCTCACCCCGGCGAGGTATCCCCAGACGCGCCCAAGTGCCGTACGGACGTAGGCGTAGGCACCGCCGGCGTGAGGTACTGCCGCGGACAGTTCGCCGATTACTGTTGACAGGCCGGCGTAGAGAAGGCCCATGATGGCAATCGCGATCAGGTAGCCCCAGTAGCCGGTGAGCCCGAGGCCTGCGTTCCACCCGTAGTAGTCGCCGGAGATGACGGCGCCGACGCCGATGCCCCAGAGCAGTACGGGACCTGCAACCTTATGGAGGTTCTTTTTGTGATCCGCCTGCACGGGGGGAATTGTAGCTTGTGTTGACACTTACCTGCTCCTTTGCGGGTTGTATCGATCGGAAGCCATGTGGATAGTCCGATGGCTGGGTGCCGGGCTGAAACATCAGTCGGCCCCGGGGCGGTACGAACGGATGCCGTCCGCTGAGAGGGCGGCAGGTCCGGTTTTTCTCATGACGGCATCGGCAGAGAAATCAGTGGGGATGGACCTTCGAGGACCGGTCCCTCAAGCATATCAAGTCGTTAGACGTCTAACAAGGAAGAGTCTATTGTTTTCTGGCTGTTGGTTGTGCTCGCGGGAGGTCACGGCGAACCGGCCCGAGGGCCCGCAGGTACACAGGCCGAACGCTAAATATCCGGCGCCGGGGTGGCTACGAGCGGACACTGACCGCCGAATGGGCGGCAGGCGTGGCATTCCTCATGACGGCATCGCCCGAGGAAACTGCTTACGGCGATTCGGCGAGAAGGGCCCCGCCGCCGCTGATCTCCAGTCCGAGCACACTGTCCTCGGCCACCGGTTCCAAGACCTCTGCCGCCATGTTTCCCTAGCGTGCCGACCAGGCGTCATGCGTGACGGGACGGCAGGCCGAGGGTTTCGAGTCGGGGCGCGCTGCGGTCCCCGGACGCGGTGGTGTCCCGGGATTGCGGCGAGTGGTGCCGGTGGTTAGAGGCCGGCGCCGATCTGTTCTGCTTCGGAGAGTGCGGCCAGCACGTCGGTCATGGTCCAGGCGCCGGTGAGGTAGGCGAGGTCGGCGATGTTGAAGCGGTTGCGCATAAGGTGGCAGTTGGTGAGCGCCCAGATGACGTCATCCTCTTTGCTGGCGTTTTCGAGCTCGGAGAACCGGGTGGGCGCGCCGGCGGCGCGAAGCGCCGCTACGATGGCTTCCGGTTCCCCGAGGAGGCCCTGGAGCATCTCGGCGTGGGCCCGCCAGGATTCGGCCGCGTCGCGGATTTTGGCCCCGGCGTCGACAGCGCGGAGGTGTTCGAGCTTTTTGGAGTAGTCGGACCAGCACTCGTTGCTCGTGGCGCCGGATTCGTCCATCCAGTCGAAGGCCTCCCGGACCGTGCGCTCGGCATCGGCCGGGTCGGGGAGCCGAAGGGTGCCGACGCGTCCGGCATGGAGCCGTTCGTTCATCTTCCGCCAGAGGATCGCGACCACAACTGTCGCGACGCCGACCTGGGCGCCGTGGTGGGCGGTGTCCTTCCCGCGGGCGGTGTTGGCCATGTCCAGCAGGTGGCTCACGACATGTTCCATGCCGGAGGACGGGGATGTCTGTCCCGCCACGCCCATCGAAATGCCGCTGAGGGTCACGAACTTGGCGAGCGTCGACAGGGACTCCGGGTCCGAGGCCCCCACGCCCGGGGCCAGGCCCAGAAGCTCGGCGCCGTAGCGGCGGGTCATCATCGCGGCCTCGGTGGACCAGCCCCGGTCCATGTCGACCAGGGAGGACAGGTACCAGTCCGCGGGGGCGGTGAACATCGAGATCATGTCGCCGAGTCCGGAGCGGTTCAGCACGGCCGGGGCTCCCTGGAGGACATCGCTGTCAACGACGAGGGCGCTGGGCCAGCCGGAGTGGGCGGTGCGCTTCACGCCGTTGACCAGCAGCACGGACTGGTCGTCCGCGAAGCCGTTGACCGAGGCGGCGCTCTGCACGACGACGTGGGGCCGGTTTCCCGCGGCCACCTTGCCGATGTCGCACAGCGTCCCGGAGCCGATGGTGACGACAAGGTCCGCGCCCTCGCAGCCGGCGGCGGCGGCGCTGACGGTCCGTTCGTCGGCGTGGACGTGGCCCGGAAGGACCACGGTTTTGACCGTGCCGAGGGATTCCAAAAGACCGGTGACGGCGGGCTTAAGGTGGGCGCCGGAGCCGGTCGTGTACTTGTCCTCGTCGGTGAGGAGCGCGATGGTGTTGTGTTCCGGCAGTGAGGCGACAATGTCCCGGACGGAGTCCAGCACGTCGGGGCCGATGACGACCTGGTCGAGGCCGACCATCGGGTGGGTGAGGTAGTGGTCGAGGTCAGACGAGAGCGTCATACTGGGATTCCTTCTGGGGGATTGATTCGACTGCGTCAAAGAGGGCGCGGTAGTCCTGGTAGGCCGATTCGAGGGCCTCGGCGTGGGCCGGCTCGGGATCGATGGTGACGGGCTCCAGCTCCACCACAGCGTCGACGGCTGATTCGAGGCTGGGGAACGTGCCGGCGGCGACGGCGGCGAGTAGAGCTCCTCCCGTGGCGCTGGTTTCTTCGGTCAGCACCTTCTGGATCGGCGTGCCGCAGAGTGTCGCTTTGGCCGAGAGCCACAGCGCACTGCGGGCCCCTCCGCCCACGACCCTGACCGACTGGGCCAGGCCCATGGCATCGATCCGCTCGTAGATGTCCCGGAAGGCAAAGCAGTTCGCTTCGATGATGGCGCGTGCCAGATCAGCGGAGCCATGGTTCATGGAGAGGCCAGAGAATGTCCCGCGCATGGAGTCGTTCCACCGCGGCGCCATGGATCCGGTCAGGGCCGGAATGAAGCGGACTCCGCGGGCCCCCGGCACTGATTGCGCTGCGCGGTCGAAGAATTCCTGCTGGCTGATGCCCAGCACGTTCTTAGCGAACCACAGCGTATTGCCGCCCGAAACAAACCCGGGATTTTCGATCAAGTAGGTGCCGTCAACGGCGTGCGCATGCGTTTCGACGAGTTTTGTCTCGTCGAAGACCGGAACGTTGCTAGAGACACCGACCGGTTCTGCCGTACCGAGGATATCGATGACCACACCGGGCCGGACGCCGCCGGCGCCGAGGCATGCTGCGTGGTCGTCACCCGTGCTGACCACCACTGCGCAGTTCGTGGTGAGGCCCAGCGCCTCTGCCGCTTCTGCCGTGAGTTTGCCGGCAGCGTCGGTGGCCCGGCCAATCTCCGGGAGCTTTGCACGGTCAAGCCCGGCCGCATCGATGAGCTCATCGCTCCAGTCGCGGGCCACGACGTCGTACAGCAAGGACGAGGAGGAGTTGGCGTGATCCTGAATGGAACGGCCGGTCATCCACGCGACCGCGTAGCCTCCAACCGAAGGCAGCGACGCAGCCTGACGGTAAACGTCAGGCTCGTTGTCGGCCAACCACATGAGTTTGGGCCCCGTATGCGATGCGTCCAGGTTCAGCCCCGTCCGGGCGAACAGCCGGTTCGAATCGATCGCGTGGCCGAGCTTGGCCACCTGATCCGTCGCACGTCGATCAAGCCAAATAATTGCCGGCCGCAACGGGCGCATGTTCCTGTCAATCGGAACCACGCCGTCCACTTGGCTCGATAACCCGATGTGCGTCACTTCGGCCGGATTCACACCCGTCTGTGCCAGCACGGCGCGCACGCTTGAAGCGATGCCGTTCCTGTAGTCCGCCGGATCCTGCTCCGCCCAGCCGCTGTGCGGGTGCTGCATTGCGTAGCCGGTATTTGCCGTTGCGAGGATGGCGCCATCGGGCGACATGAGCACCGCCTTGGCGCTCTGCGACCCCAAGTCACATCCAATTACATATCCCATGAAATACCCCTTCGTATCCCAGTTGCCTCACCCGAGGTCGACATCTGATTCGAGTCGTTAGACGTCTAATAACTAGACTACGGGGGGGCTCTGTGATCGTCAACACTCCCACGAACGCCTCGAACCGGACATGCTGACGACGCGCGCCCGTTTGTCGCGGCTGGGGAAATCCTTCGATTCGAAGGATTTCCATGAAGGCGTGGCCTGTGCGGCGAAGACACAGCCGGCTTCTTCGTGGGAGTCAAAGACGCCTGACCAGGCTGCTCCCCCGCTGGTGTTTCTGCCTCTTGGAAATGAAGACCGCCTACACGAAGCTTGTCCGCATGTTTTCTCCGGCCGTCACTCTTCGGGGAACCGGGAACGGCTGGCGACGGCGATGATCGGGACTTCCTCACTCACTCACGCCTCGATGTTCTCGATGTCGGCGGTAATTACACCTAATCCGGTATTTCCATCCGGAAACCACAGGGGCACCGGAGGACCCGGTCGTCACCGGTGCGTAGATCGTCCGCACGGGTGTGGGCGCCCCCCTCCCGCCTTTCGGTTGCTATTCACCGGTCATTGACGGTTAACGAGGGTCATGGCAAATGCGTATGAATCGGCCAAGTAGACGTGGCGTCCGGATTCAACTCTGCGTCCGGTTTCGTCTATTGCGGTGCGTTCCATAGTTACGAGCGCTGAGCCCGGGTCGGTCTGCAGAACGTTTGCCTGGTACTCGTTGGCGACCGTAGCGCCTATTCGCTGATTTGCTACGCGGATTTCGACTCCCGATGAACGAAGAATCTCGTACAAACCGCGAGACCCGAGACTGGCTTCGTCGAGTTTCACGATGTCGTCCCGCACCCAATTCTCCATCAGGGCCTGCGGCCTGCCCCCGACTTTGCGCAGTCGAATGAAGTGGTGGACGTCCGCGTTCATAGGAAGATTCAAGGATGCCCGGGTCCGGCTATCTGCTTCCAGATGCGAAAAACTCAGCACCTCCGATGTCGGATCGTTCCCGAGGCGGTGCATATCGTCAAAGTGACTTGATACCCCGTGGGCGTGACGGGCCTCGGTGGCGATCACCTGAGCTCCGACTCCTCGCTTTCGAACTACGAGTCCGGATTGGACCAATTCCTCAATGGCTTTGTGCAATGTTGGCCGGGAGAGGTTCAGCTGGGCGGCCAGATCCAATTCGCTGTCCAGCCATGACCCCCCCGGCAGCCCGCCAGTGCGGATCGCGCCCTCTATGCCTTGAGCCACTTGATGGTAGAGCGGGACAGGAGATGCTTTATC
Source organism: Arthrobacter sp. ok909 (assembly GCF_900104405.1). NCBI lineage: Bacteria > Bacillati > Actinomycetota > Actinomycetes > Micrococcales > Micrococcaceae > Arthrobacter > Arthrobacter sp. ok909. The sequence goes on from NZ_FNJS01000041.1 coordinate 28,494, forward strand.
AATGACAATCTTCAGCGAGGATGCCATCGGCATCTCCTCCTTTGTTGGGTTGTTTTGGGCTCGATCGACACGCGCCTCACCTTTGGCGCGGATGCCGATCGATGGAGCCAGGAATCCCCAATTTTTGAACGGCGAAAGCCGAGACAGTGGCTTGAATTCCGTCGTGCGGGGGACGTTTTTATCACGTACGGCAGCTGCCATTTCGTCGCTTGTGAAGGACTCACGGCGACGGCAGCGCATTAAGCAGCGCATTGAATTATTGGGCGAAAAGGCAGGGTGATTCCTTGCATCGGCTCCGCCTTGGGGGAAGTGTTCCGCCTGGGCAACGATGGCCATGGCGGCAGACGGGGCCACGGCCTTCACAAGTCCCGAAGCGTAGCGCTCCCCCATTGGGTGCCGACCAGATCCGCTGCCCTTGCGCACCGCGTCGAATGGGAGCAACGAACCCGCGGGGCTGCCGTAGGCCGGAGGATTGATTCGTTTCCGACGTGTCCTCTGATGAGCTGAGGATTGTTGCAGCGCGCTGTCAAGGGCGCCGACGTCATCGTGCGGGATGCTCCCGTGACTCAGCCGTTGACTGGTTCACCACATAAAAGTCAGGCCCGATTTCGTCCATCCAGTTGCGGGAATCCGCCGGGACCTGGACTGTCGGCATCCCGGGATAACCAAGCACGGGCGCAGGCTTGCCGGTATGTGATCTTCATCTTTGGGTGCGCCGGAGCAGCGGCATCACCGGGTCCCGCTCTTGGCGAACTTCGCGTCTGCGCGGGCCCCGCATCCGGGGCCGGCGCAAACCGTAAATTGCCCGCCGTCTACGTCGCGGCACTGCGAGCGAGGGCGGCAAAGTTTTTTGGGCGTCATTGAGTGCATCCTCCATTGGATACCTGTGAGAGCGACGTAGCCCTCCCCATGATCCGGGCTACTGCCAGGCGCAGAAAGCCACTTCGGCTGGCCTAGCTGGGAGATGACAATATCCACAGCTTTCAAAGGCCGTCAAGGTCTTTTTGTGGGATCTACCCAAATCAGTTTTAATATCCGAAGATCCTTCGATAATGGGTGCTGATATGCTCACCGGGCCGAAGATTATTCGTTTTATCGAAGTCGCTCGGCTACGGGAATTTCCAAGAAACGTTCAGGAACATCCAAGAATCCGCTGTCATTCTGAAGCGGGCGATCTGCTGCTGCGCCACCGCGACGAAGGGCCGTCGGCCTGCGGTTGAGTCTCTCCCTCAAGCAGCCGGAAGCACCGCCGCGAAGCAACACTGCCCCCGCGGGCAGCCCGGCCGCGCATCGCACGAAGTACCCCTGAAGCCTCGCCTGTCTTCACCCGAATGAAAAAATTTAGACCGCACCAGCCTCTTGAAGTTGCTAGACGTCTAACGTTAGACTGTGATGCGGATCTCACCCTCGGCTATCGAGAATGTCTCGTAAATCGAGGTGCGGACGGACCTGCGTCGGGACTGCTGAACCCCAAACATGTGATTGTCAGCATGTCTTGACAAAGAGCTAGACCATGTCCAGACTTGGTCGACATATGGATCACTGAAGGCGAAACCAGGCCGAAGAGCCGGTTATTCGCGCCAGACTCCCTGCCCCTTATTCAATGGAGAATTGCGTGCAAAAAACAACGCTTGAGCGGCTTCGTGTGCCTCGGCCCGGGGACAGGAATGAAGTTGCAAAGACGTACTACCCGCCCGAGCTTCGGGCCGCCATCGTAGGGACCGGCGGCATCGCCCGGATCCATGGCCAGCGGATCCGGGACCTGGGATCTCGCGTTGTCGGGGTTTGCGGCCGGGAGTTATCAAAGGCTCAGGCTCTTGCTGCCGATCTGCAGCCCGCCGGTCGGGAGGCCGGCGTCCGCGGAGGGGACGGTATCGCCTCGTTCGATGATTTGGGCCGGATGCTTGATGAGACCAGGCCGGATGTTCTCCACGTTTGCTCACCGCATGGTTTCCATGCCGGTCATGCGCTCGAAGCCATCAAACGGGGCATTCATGTGATCTGCGAAAAACCACTGGCCACCACCGTCGAAGATGCACAACGCCTGCTGGACGCGAGCGAAGCCGCGGGAATTCACGCAGCCGTATGTTTGACCCAGCGTTCCTATCCGATGGTTGCCGAACTGCGCTCCCGAATTCTTTCCGGAGAGATCGGGAAGATACAGGCAGTGCGTGGCACGTTCCTGTCCTGGGACTCAAACCACGACAACTGGGGATGGGGATTCGACCCAAAGATCGCCGGCACCTCCTACGCGACAGCAGACCTGGGCGTCCACTGGCTGGATCTGGTCGAGCACGTCACAGGGTCTCGCATCAGTGAGGTCGACGCGCGGTTCTCGACCCTGCGGCCCAAACGCTACAAGGACGGGGTTGAAATCGACGTCGAAGCCGAAGACTACGTCAGAGTGTTCCTTCAGCTTGCGGACGGCACCCTCGGATCCGCAGTTTTCTCCGGCGTATGCGCCGGGGAACCTAACGCCTGTTCCATCGACGTGGACGGAATGGATGGCGGCTTCCACTGGCAGGCCGACGACCCCAACATTCTCCAGCATCGGCGTTCCGATGCCTCGATCCTGACGATGACCCGGGATCCCGAGCAACTCTCTGCCGACGCCGGACGAATCGCGTTCACTCCTGCGGGTCACGCAGAAGGCTTTGGGGACGCGTTTAGAAACCTCATCCGGGACGTGTATTCGGCCATTGGAGGCAGTCCTGTGACCTATCCCACCTTCGCCGATGGCCGAAGGCTGGTTTCGCTGGTCCACGCAATTCAAGAAAGCGCTCAAACCCGGAAGGCGATCGACATTGACTAATTTACTCGTAGAAGACACTACAGCCAGCTCCCAGCCAATAGTCAGCGGGAGGGCAAAAAATGCCATTGAGTTGAGGGGAATCCGGAAGAGTTACGGGGACGAAGTCGCGCTCCATGAGCTTGACTTGGACATCGTTGACGGCGAATTCTTCTGCCTGCTGGGGCCGTCCGGGTGCGGTAAAACCACCACCTTGAACATCATCGGCGGTTTTGTCGGAGCCACGGCAGGGGTTGTCAGCGTTGCGGGTGTGAACGTGACCAAACTTCCACCCAACCGCCGACCGATCAACACCGTGTTCCAGTCCTACGCACTTTTCCCTCACTTGAATGTCATAGAAAACGTTGCCTTTGGAATGCGGATGGCGAAGGTGTCAAAACCCGAGCGTCTCAAGAGGGCGCAAGAGGCCCTGGATCTGGTCGGCCTTGGCACCTTCTCAGACCGCGCCGTCACCAAGCTTTCCGGCGGACAGGCCCAGCGCGTGGCCGTTGCCAGAGCTCTTGTCAACAAACCCAAAGTTCTGCTCCTGGACGAGCCGCTTGGCGCGCTGGATCTCAAGCTCCGGAAGAGGCTTCAGACCGAGCTCTCCATAATCCAGCGCCAGGTGGGGACAACCTTCGTGTTCGTCACTCACGACCAGGAGGAGGCAATGGGTCTCGCGGACCGCATCGCGATCCTGAACGGCGGACGGATCGAGCAGATCGGGACGCCAGAGGAGATCTACCGGAGGCCCTGCAGCCGCTATGTTGCAGAATTCATCGGCGAATCCAACATCTTGCCGGGCCGGAAGGAGGGTGACGTATTCCATCTTGAAAACGGTGCACAAGTGCCCATTTCCGGCGATGCACCCGAGGACACGACGTCGATTGTGATCCGGCCCGAATCCCTGAGGATAGCCGCGAACGGCTTCATCGACGCCGAGATCGTTTCCCGCGCGTATCTCGGAGCAACCACGCGGATCGTGATGCGGCTTTCCGGCAGTGAACAACTTGTCGTGTCATCGCTCAGTGATCACGCACTCGAGGACCTTGACGGAACCGGACTCGAGATTGGCCAGACGGTGACGCTCGCATGGTCTACCAAGGCCGCCCACCCACTCGTAGAACAGCTTGAGAAGAAGGAAAACCACAATGGCAAGTCTGCATAACACGAAATTTGACCGCCGCACGTTGCTCCTGGGGTCTTTGGCCTTGGGCGCGAGTTCCTTCGTGATGACGGGATGTGCCTCCGGTGCCAGCGACTCAGGTGCAGCCGGAGGGACGGTCAACTGGCTGACCTGGTCAGACCACTTTTCAAATGACCAGCTGAAGAAGGTCGCAGCTTCCTCCAAAATCACGGGCGGACCAAAACTGTTCTCGGACAACGCCGATGCCCTCCTGCAGATCAAACAGACTGGCAGCCAGTTCGATATCGTGTCCGGCGACGCACTGTGGGTGAAGAAGTACAGGGAAGAAGGCCTCATCGATCCGTTCCAGATGGACGAGATCCCAGTGAGCAAGGAGTTGTACTCAGCAGCCCGAGACTTCTCTTTCCTCAAAGATCCTCAAGGCTACCTGGGATACCCGTTCTCCTGGTCGAGCGTCCAGATCTATTTCAACCCCAAACTGGTCAAAACTCCCCCCACATCGTGGGAGTCGCTCACCGACCCCGCGTACAAGGGCCTGATCGTTGCCGAGAACATTCCGACGGACCTTATGGCCGTCGGCGGGATCGCCACCGGCTCCAAGGATCCGTATGCGCTGAAGGGCGATGGCCTCACGAGAGCCTCAGACTTCCTCAAGGCCCTGAAACCCAACATGATCAAGCTGGCGAGCCAGAACAACGAAATTATCTCGATGCTCGCCAGCGGTGAGGCGGCGATCGGAATCTCAAACCTGGGAACGGATCTCCGCGTCAAGGCCGCCGGCGGCCCCCAGATTGAGGCGGCCTACCCCACGGAAGGCACGATTGGTTTCATCGACGCCGAGATGATCACGTCCAAGGGCGCCAACCAGAAGCTGGTGCGTCCCTTCCTGAACGCCATGGAAACGTCCGAGTACATCGTTGAAAACTTCAAGACCAACGGCCGGCCGCTGTTCAACGAGAAAGCGGCCAACATCCTGCTCAACGATCCGAAGACCGCCCAGGACGCGAAACGCCTCTTCATGGGGAACCCCGAGAAGGCCCTCGCCATGACGCTCAAGGGACCGGCTGAAAACCAGCAGTCCTACACGGAGGCCTTCAACCAGATCTTTGGCGCCTAGGATGGCAACCCTTGAGACCGTCAGGGTCCCGGACTCCGAAACAGGACCGGTCAACCCCCGCTCGCGAGTCGCCCGGCGCGAACGCAAGAACTGGCGGCAATATGTCGGGTTTACCCCTGCCGCCGTCGTCTTCGGAGTCTTCTTTATCGCGCCGCTCTGCCTGATCGTTGTCTATTCGTTCTGGCAAACCAAGGACTACAACCTGGTGCCGGAGTTCACCACGAAGAACTACGAAACAATCGCCACAACGGACACGTACATCAAAACGCTGGGCAAGACGATTCTGATGGCGTTGCTCGCCACCGCAACAACACTGGCGATCGCTTTCCCGTTCTGCTACTGGCTGGTCAGGTACGTTCCGCCGCGGCTGCAGAGAGTCCTGTTCCTCCTCGTTATCTTGCCGTTCTGGACCAGTTACCTGCTGAGGGTATACGCCTGGGTCGCGATTCTTGGCGACAACGGCGCGATCAACGTCCTCTTGAAGAACCTCGGGCTCACCGATGAACCCGTTCGGTTGTTCCTGTACGACACCCCGGGCGTCTTCATCGTCCTGGTCTACCTGTACTTTCCCTTTGCCGCTCTCACTCTGTACTCCTCGCTCGACCGCTTCGACTGGAGCCTGCTCCGGGCCGGCGTTGATCTGGGCGCTTCGCCTATGCGCAGCATTGTGACAATCCTGCTCCCCCAGATGAAACTGGCCATGGTCACCGCCGGAATCTTCGTCTTCATCCCCATCCTGGGCGAGTATGTCGCACCTGAGATCGTCGGCGGGACCAACGGAGTTCTCATGGGGAACCTCATTGCCAACTTCTTCGCGGGATATCTCTTGCCGCTCGGATCGGCCGCCAGCGTATTGATTGCTCTGGTGATTCTCGTCCTACTTGTCCTCTTCAGAAAAGGACTCGACACTAAGGATATTTATGGCTCATGACATGGAAGTCGTAAACCCCCGCGCCGGGCTCTTTCGAGTCATTCTCACGGCCTACGGGGTCCTGATCTACCTGTTTCTGTTCGCTCCCATAGCCGTGATGATTCTGCTTTCGTTCAACAAATCGAAAGTGGTCGGCTTCCCGATGACAGGGTTCACCCTGGACTGGTATTCATCGCTCACACAAAACATGATCATCCAGGACGCACTGGGGAAGTCCCTCGCCGTAGGAGTCTCGGTCACCGTTCTCGCGACGGTCATCGGCACCGCTGCAGCGTTCCCGCTGGTGCGTGCCCAGATCAAGTACCGCAGCGCTGTTCGGGTCTTCATCACCTTGCCCATCATGATTCCTGGGCTCCTCATCGGCGTCGCGATCCTCGTGCTTTCGACAAATATCCTGCATTTGCAGCCGTCGTTGCCGATCGCAGTCATCGGTCAAACAGTCCTGGCAACACCGTTTGTCATCCTCGTGGTGTCCTCAAGACTGGAGAGTCTGGACCGCAACTTCGAGCGCGCCGCAGCGGACCTGGGCGCAGGGCCGGTGCAACGACTCAGCTTTGTTGTCCTGCCCCTGGTTTACCCGGGGATCGTGGCCGCGGCCCTCATGGCCTTCACGCTTTCGCTGGATGAGTTCGTTGTCACTAATTTCATCATCGGCAGCGATCAGACGCTTCCGATCTATATCTACAGTCAGCTCAAATTCGGGATTACCCCGGAAGTCAACGCTTTGGCCTCTCTCATGCTCCTGGGAACGATCACTTTGGTCGTTGTCACAGCGCTGGGTTTGCGTCTCATCAAAATGTTGACCGCAAAGAGCAGGCAAGAAGAAAAAACAGGAGTGCCGGCATGACAAAGTCTTGCGAAATTTCAGTCGTACTGGAGGCGTTCGCCGACACCCCGCTGGAAGAGGTGCTTTCCTGGCTGAGCCAGGAGGTTCCCGAAGTAACCGCTGTCGAGGTCGGGGCCGGCGGGTACGCGCCGCACCCGCACTGCGCTCCGGACGAACTGCTCGCCAGCGAGCCGAGCCGACGGCAGTGGCTGTCGACCCTGGCACGGCACGACATCAGCCTGGATGCGCTCAATGTGTGGGGCAACCCCCTGCACCCTGACCCCGAAATCTCCCGGGCCCACGCCCATGCTCTTCGACGGGCCATCCTTCTTGCAGGGCCCCTCGGTACGAACACGATCGTGGCAATGTCCGGATGTCCAGCCGCCACTGCAGCGGATGTGTCTGCTTCATTTGGTGCCGGCGGCTGGCTCCCGTATCTGGAGGGCGTGCACGACCGGCAGTGGGAGGACCGGGTCGCACCCTACTGGGCCGAAATCGCCGACTTCGCCAAGAGGGAGAACCCCGACGTCAACCTCTGCATTGAACTGCATCCGGGAACCACCGTCTACAACGTGGAAACGTTCGAAAAATTCACGGCCCTCGGATCGAACCTCTACGCGAACCTGGATCCGAGTCATTTCTTCTGGATGGGTATGGACGCGAACAAGGTCGTACAGCGGATCCTCCCCAGGATTGGCCACGTCCATGCCAAGGACACCTCATTCAACGAAGAAGCGCTTGCGCTAAACGGGCTGCTCGACCACCGGTGGCCGGCCAGCCCGGCGGACATGCCATGGAACTTTTCGGTACCGGGCCGCGGCCACGACGAAGCCTGGTGGCACGGGCTCATCGCTCAGTTCGCTGAATCTCCCGTCAGAGGTATTTCCATCGAACATGAGGACCCCTTCGTGGACGCCAAGACAGGCGTCAAGGAAGCCGCAACGCTCATACACCGTGCCCTCAGTGCCACCTGGCCAAACGCGTCTCCCCAATTTGCAAACATCACCCCCTAGCTACTTCATCTCAAGGAGAACCAAGTCATGACTCGTCGACTCAAAGTTGGTGTTGTCGGTGCCGGCCTCATCGCCCAAGTGATGCACCTCAATTACCTCAGAGAGCTATCTGACCGGTACGAAATCGCCGCTCTGTGCGACATCTCGGCGGAGAACGCCAAGAACAATGCCGAGAGGTACAACATTCCGAAGACCTTCTCCGACTGGCGCGATATGCTCCAGGAACCGATTGATGCGGTCCTCATCCTAACGTCGGGAAGCCACGCTCCCATCGCCATCGCCGCGGCGAAAGCGGGCAAGCATGTCCTAGTCGAGAAGCCCATGTGCTTCTCGGTCGAAGAAGGCCTGGAAATGCAGGCGGCCGCCCAGGAAGCCGGCACCGTGCTCATGGTCGCCTATCCCAAACGGTACGACCCGGCCTATGAACGCTTCCGGGACTTGGCCATCGACACGGTGGATCCTCGTCTTCTCCGGGTGACGACCTTCGAATCACCCTTCCTGCCCTACGTCCAGCACTACTCCCTGGCGCCGGTGTCCCCCATTCCCGCCGAGGCAATTGCCCTTTGGAAGGCCCAGACCCAGGAGAGCATCACCCGGGCCATCGGGGATGCCGACCCGTTCCTGCGCGAGAGCTACCACGCGGTCCTCCTGGACACTCTGGTGCATGAACTGAACACCATTCGCGGTGTATTGGGCGAACCCACGAGCCTGGAATATGTCGACCTGACGGCCGGAAGCCTCACCGTCGTGCTCAAATTCGAGGATCTTACCGCGGCGATCCACTGGCTTGACCTCCCGGGAATCACCCGTTACGAGATGGAGTTCGCGGTCTACGGTCCGGAATCCCGCACGACGCTGAGCTTCCCGTCACCCTTCCTGCGCAGCGCGCCGGCAACCGTCGATGTCATTGACGGCGAAGTCGGCACGGCGAAATCCCGAAACATCAGCGAGACCGTGTCGTACGAAAGCTCATTCAAGCTGGAGCTCCAGGCCTTCCACGATTGCGTCGTCGAGGGCACCGAACCGCTCACGAACGCTCAGGACGCACTCCACGACCTGGCTCTTTGCCAGTCCATCATTCGATACATCCAGCAGGGAGAGTCCATTGCGTACCCCAGCTCGATTGACGCACCCGCGTTCGTTAACTAGGCAAGGATTCTGATCATGCAGAGCAATAACACCGGCATCGTGGTGGCTAACGCCCCCATCAGCTACGGAGCATTTGAAGTCACAGTCGGGATCGATCCGAATGTCCCCGACGGGGCTGCCATCCTCGAGGCGGTCAGCTCGGCGGGGTACGCCGGAATCGATCTCGGTCCTGTCGGCTATTTGGGTGATGGGGCGGAGCTAGGCAAAGGCCTCGCCGCGCACGGTCTCGGTCTGACCGGCGCCTACCTTGAGTTGCCGTTCTCAGACGCCTCCGAGCTGGACGCGATGATGCCCGAACTCGATGCCATGCTGGACACCTTCGATGCTATTTCCGAATTCCAACGGGGCTTGCCGCCGAAACCGACCATCGCCGATGCAGGTGCGGAACACCGCCGGAACGCTCCCGGCTCCGGCCAGAGCAACCCCACGAGCGGCTACAGCCCGGAGCAATGGGACGCCTTCGCCGTCGGGCTTGCCCGTGTGGTTGAACATTGCCGCAAGCGCGGCTACGAGCCGACGTTCCATCACGAGACCGGTACATATGTCGAGTCTCCGGAGGAGATCGCCAAGGTACTGGAAATCTCGGACATCGGATTGTGCCTGGACTCCGGACATTTCCTCATCGGCGGCGGCGACCCCGTGGAATATCTCCGCACCTGGGCTGACCGAATCAATCATGTGCATCTGAAGAGCGCGAGTATCGCCCGGTTCAATGAAGTCGTGGCGGAGCAGCTGCCTACGACGGCAATTTGGGAACGGGAAGTGTTCCCTGTGCTTGGCGAAGGCGACCTTGACTGCGATGCATTTATTTCCACACTGAAAGACATCGGGTACTCGGGCTGGCTGGTTGTTGAGCAGGACATCCTGCCCCAGACGGCGGAGCGCTTCGAGCGTGCCATCGCGGACCAACAGGCCAACAGGACGTTCCTTGCGGAGCGTGGACTGTGAGCGGGCGCTTTCGAATCGGGCTGATTGGTGGCGGCCGGATGGGACGCACCCATCTGCGGGCGCTGAAGGATTCAGCACTGGTCGAGTGCGTTGCCGTTGCGGAGCCCTTCGAACCGTCCGCCCGAGAGCTGAGATCGAGGGGGCTGACGGTATTCACGACCGTGGACGAGATGCTCGCTGCCGGTGGTCTGGACGGTGTCATTATTGCCGCACCCACCGATCAGCATGTCGAGCTGGCCACCCAGGTCCTTGAAGCCGGCGTCTCAGTGCTCTGCGAGAAGCCCTTTGGTATCTCCGCCGAGGACGCCCGGAAGGCGGCTGCGCTGGCCGCTGAAAGCGGCGTTGCGTTGCAGATCGCATATTGGCGTCGTTTCATCCCGGAACTGGTTGCGCTCCGCCAGGATATCGCCTCTCAGAAGCTTGGCAACATCCATCTTCTTGTGTGCTCGCAGTGGGATGAAGCGCCGCCGCCGGCGAGTTTCCGAAACCACAGCGGTGGCATCTACATCGACATGGGTGTTCACGAGATCAATCAGATGCTCTGGCTCCTTGACCAGAATGTGTGCGACGTGACGGCCGTGGCAGGGCCCGCCACGGAAGACCCCGATGCGGCCAGCGATGTGGACAGCGCGCAGGCGCTCATCTCACTCTCGGGTGGGTCCTCCGCGATCGTTTCCCTTGGACGCTTCTATCCAGGCGGCGATGTAGTCACTGCCGAAGTATTTGGCTCGAACGGGCACTCTCGCATAGAGGTCGTTTCGCCCGAGAGCGGTGAAGCCCCGCAACTGGAGGCGCTGCGCCTCCAGGCTGAAGCCTTCGCCCGGCACGCCGCGGGCGGCCCGTCCGAAGGAACCACGGCTATGGAAGCTGCGGAGGTACTCGAGATTGCCCAACGGCTGTCCGACTCAGCCAAGATTGCCGTCCTCGCCGGGTGATCGCGTTCCAAGGGAAACGGTCCACGGGAGGTATGAAACTCAATACCCACTGATAATTTCAGGCAGCAATGGGACCACGCCGGAAATCGGGTTAAGAACGACGTACTGAGTCAACGGCACGGTTTGCTCACCCTGTGGAGCAAACCGTGCCGCCTCAGCGTCAAATCACGGTCCAGGACGGCTCCGACTGACGGTTCCGCTGGCGTTGCGGGAGCGTTGCATGTGGCCCAGGCAATGGGCTACGCATCCTGCAGCGCAGGTAAACCCCGTCTTGCCGTGCGCGGGGCAGGCGGTGCGTAGTGCCTGACAGGGCTGTATAAGCGTGGGCTCCAGTCAAAATACCAATGCCAACGGCCACCCGTCGTCGCGTCACACGGCCCTCCGCCGGCGGGAAAACCACTGATAATCGTGCTGAAAGGACCCCGCGATGACCCCCTCGGTTGCAGTCGCTGCCGTGACGTTTGACCGTCCCCGGGAGCTGGCAGTCCTGCTGGATGCCATCAACAGCCAGACCGCTGCGGTGCGCTCCATTTGCCTCGTCGACAGCGGCACCGTGCCCTCCAAGGATGTCGCGGACCGGCACGCCAACGTGGACTATGTCCGGTCCCAGGCCAACCTTGGCGGCGCCGGCGGTTTTTCGCTGGCCATCCTCAAGGCCGTGGCCAGCGGGGCTGACTGGATCTGGATGATGGACGACGAC
>NZ_FNJS01000042.1:0-36718 GCF_900104405.1 Arthrobacter sp. ok909
TTAGATCTGTCTTCACAAACAGGGTTTAACACCCTCCACCTTCAATTAACAGCGTCCACGCGGCGCACGCCCAATTCGGACTCACTCATCTAGGCGGCGATCACACCGATTCTGCCGGTCACGGCCCTGATGCCGTGTGACGTTCACGTTCCCCCCGGCGTATGGATGGATCCCTTCCTCCTGAAATCCTTTGCCTGCGTCAGACGTGATGCGGTGCAACTCCGTGTGCGAAGGCCGCATTGGGACGCTTACGAAGAAAGACGCGGGTATCTTATAGAATAACTGGTATATGAGTCCCACCTCCCTAACCTGATAAGCATCCCGCGCCGATGAAGCTGCGGACCACGAAACTACTCAAGAGAGTGCAGCATGCCTTCGAACAATGATGCTGAACCTGCTGTTGAAGCAGACAGAGCTCAGCAAGGGGGCGTCCAGTCCGTCGACCGCGCACTTGCAGTCCTGGAAATCCTGGCACGGGACGGCCATGCCGGCGTAAGCGAAATAGCGGAGGAGATGAATCTCCACAAATCGACGGTCTCCCGGCTGCTGACGTCGCTCGCGAGCAGGGACATGGTCCAGCAGAACAGCGGACGGGGCAAGTACCAGCTGGGCTTCGGAATCCTGCGGCTCGCAAGCTCCATCCCCGGAAGGCTGAGCCTGGTCTATGAAGCCCGTCCGGTACTGGAAAGCCTGGCCCAGGAATACAAGGAGACGGTGAACCTTGCCGTGCTCCGCTCCAACTTTGCCGTCAACGTCGACCAGGCCATGGGGCCTTCAATGCTTGCCACCTACGACTGGGTGGGCAGCCTGACCCCGCTGCATGCCACCTCCAGCGGAAAGGTACTACTCGCAGCCCTTCCAGCCGACGAACGGGGCCGAATCTTAGAGGAAACAGGGCTGCCTGCAAGGACGCCGCGCACGATCACCAGCCGCGACAAACTGGAAAACCAGCTTCTCGACGTCTCACGCAACGGATACGCAGTGACGAGGGATGAAATCGAGATCGGATTGAACGCCGCAGCGGCGCCGGTCTACAACCACACGGGAACTGTGGTCGGTGCAGTAAGTATTTCCGGGCCGGCCTTCCGCTTCGATCCCGAAACGACGCCGGGACTTCTCGAAACACTGAAGCAGGCAGGGCTGCGGATAAGTGCCAAAATGGGCTACACCCTTCGGTAGCAAGCGCAGTCGGTGCACAGTTCCGGTGGACTAGCCGCTTGCGCAGGATTGGGCCGCTGAACCTGAGTTCGACAGCCTGTCAGCGCAGAACGCGATCGAACTGGCGTGATGCCGCCCGCCTCCTCTTGGATCGAGTCGCGAAAGGCGATGCGGTGCTCGCTCGGGACCAGGACCCGCTTTCGGCGTGGATCTGGACCCCTTCGCCTACTGGCACCGCGAGGCCGGAGCCGCCGCTATACCGTGTTGGGCACAGCACCGGCGGCCACCAGGACGACGCCGGCAGGCAGATAGCCTCCGCCAGCGAGGCGGAGCCCCTGCACACGTCCCCGCCGCGTAATGGGACTCGATGGCAGCGTCACAAATCAGCCCCGCCCCGTTAAATCCATGTAACGCGGCCAGGGTCGCCGCCATCCCCTCACCGATTGGGCGCCCGAGCGGACGATCGTCCTTTCAACTCCGAGCGCGTGGGCGGTGGCGGCAACCCCGGGGCCGACGAAACCGGCCTCCACGATGACGTGCCTAGTCTCCCCTACCCGATGGGCGCCCCGAACCTGCGCGATTCCCAAGTCCGCAGGGTGGAGACCTTCACCCTGCGGCCCGTCATAGGACCCCTGGACCTCCTGCCAATCACGAGGCGGCTTCCGGAAAATGCAACAACGAATTGCGCATCACGCAATGCCATTTCTGCATGCGAGAGACGTGACGCAAACGCGGTGCGACAGGGCTGTTACGGGCTCCGATTTAGTGCAGGCGGAATCCTTGACAATGGGAGTGGCGTGCATCACTCTGTTGCGTATGCTGATCTACGTTGATGATGACACAACCGGCGGAACGGGCTGAGCCCGTCAGTGGGAGGGAGGTTTATCAGCACACCGCGTGCTGTTGACCGTACCGGCCCGCGGAAACACCCTACTTCTGGACACGACCCCACCGGTCAACGCCTTCCACCTAGAGGATTGGGAGCAGTTCACTCTCGACAACACCTGCACTCATCAGGATGCATCGCTGGCGGAGATGAGCGCGAATCGCCTGTCTTCCGCCGGGCCCGAGAACAACGGCGACGTCTAGCTCCACCAAGCAGTACTCCATTTCAAGCTAAAAGGCGGAGTTCTTGAGGCCACAACTGAGCAACAAGCTGCAGGAACGGACACGCTCCGCGGCCCCCCGCCGGGCAGTCATGGACAGTGTCCGGGCATTAGGGGGACGCAGTTCGTCCTCACCGTTGCTGGCCCTTCGAAATGACCCCCAGACCACGCCCAAGGAGATTTACTTCATGACGAACGAGAGCTACGACTACGTGATTGTAGGCGGCGGAAGTGCCGGATCCGTCCTGGCGGACAGGCTAAGCGCGGACGGAACGCACACAGTGCTGGTCCTTGAAGCGGGCCGCAGCGATTACCCGTGGGATCTTTTCATCCAGATGCCGGCGGCCCTGACTTTCCCTAGCGGCAACAGGTTCTACGACTGGCAGTACGAGTCCGACCCCGAACCCCGCATGCACGGCCGCAGGATCGCCCACGCCCGGGGCAAGGTGCTGGGCGGTTCCAGCTCCATCAACGGCATGATCTTTCAGCGCGGCAACCCCCTGGACTATGAACGCTGGGGAGCCGACGCCGGCATGGAAACCTGGGACTTCGCGCACTGCCTGCCCTACTTCAAGCGCATGGAAACCGCGCTTGCCGCAGCCCCGGACGATGAACTGCGCGGCCACGACGGACCCCTGGTCCTGGAGCGAGGACCCGCCCGCAACCCCCTGTTCCAGGCCTTCTTCCGCGCATCCGAAGAAGCAGGCCACAAACGCACCGATGACGTCAACGGGTACCGGCAGGAGGGCTTCGGCCCATTCGACCGAAACGTCCACAAGGGCCGGCGGCTCTCGGCGTCACGGGCCTATCTGCGCCCCAATAAGGGCCGGAAAAACCTGACGGTCCGCACTCGGGCGCTTGCGGCCAAGGTGAATTTCGACGGCACAACGGCCACGGGAGTCACTTACCGCCGGAACGGCCGGCTGCACACGGTCAACGCCAAGGAAGTGGTGCTGTGTGGCGGCGCGATCAATACGCCACAGTTGCTGCAGCTTTCCGGCGTGGGGGATTCCGCGCTCCTGTTATCGCTGGGCATCAAGCCGGTGGTGGACTTGCCGGGAGTCGGCGAAAACCTGCAGGACCACCTGGAAGTGTACGTCCAGCACTCCTGTACACAGCCCGTGTCCATGCAGCCGAACCTCAGCCTCTGGCGCTACCCGCTGATCGGACTCCAGTGGCTGCTCGGTCGCAAGGGCCCCGCAGCCACGAACCACTTCGAAGGAGGCGGGTTCGTCCGCTCCAACGACGACGTCGCCTACCCCAACCTGATGTTCCACTTCCTGCCGGTGGCCGTGCGCTACGACGGCCAGAAAGCCGACGCCAAGCACGGGTACCAGGTCCACGTGGGCCCCATGTACTCCGACGCCAGAGGTAGCCTGAAGATCACTTCCACGGACCCCGCCGCGCACCCGTCCATGCAGTTCAACTACCTGTCCACGGACCAGGATCGGCGCGAATGGGTGGAGGCCATCCGGGTCACCCGCGACATCCTCTCTCAGCCGGCCCTCGCGCCCTACAGTGGCGGCGAACTCTCGCCCGGCCCCTCCGTCCAGACGGACGAGGAGATCCTTGACTGGGTGGCCCGGGATGCCGAAACGGCGCTCCACCCCTCCTGCACCGCCAAGATGGGGCCGGCCTCCGACTCGCTGGCTGTGGTGGATCCGCTCACCATGAAGGTCCATGGCACCTCGGGGCTCCGCGTGGCGGATGCCTCCGCGATGCCCTACGTGACCAACGGCAACATCTACGCCCCCGTAATGATGCTCGCGGAAAAGGCCGCGGACCTCATCCTGGGACGTACGCCGCTGGCACCCGAGCACGCGGACTTCTACAGGCACGATCGCGCTGTGGCTGCCGAAACCACGCCTGGCCTGGGCCGCGCATGAGCGGCGTTCAGGTTGCCGGGATGGACAGCCGGGCCGTGCCGAACCAGAAAGAAGCGCCGGTACGGGGCCTGTTCGTGGACGGCCGGTGGAGCGAATCAGGCGCCGGGAAGACGCGGGTCATCACGTGCCCGGCGGACGGCGAAGAAGTCGCCAAGGTTGCCGAATCCACGGCCGCCGATGCCGAGTCCGCGGTTGCCAGCGCCCGCCGGGCGTTCGACGGCGGCGCGTGGCCGGGCACCAGCGAGAAGGAACGCGGACAGGTCCTGCTCCGCACCGCCGAACTGCTGGAACGCAACAAGGCGCTTTACGCCCGGGCCGAAGCCCTCGACACAGGCAAACGCTACATCGAAGCCGAATACGACATCGACGATATCGCCGCCTGCTTCAGGTACTACGGCGGCATCGCCGGAACGGACGCCGGCCGTGTGATCGATACCGGGATACCAGAAACCATCAGCCGCGTGGTCCACGCCCCTGTGGGCGTGTGCGGGCTCATCACGCCATGGAACTACCCCCTCCTGCAGGCGTCCTGGAAGGTGGCCCCGGCCCTGTTGGCCGGCAATACCTTCGTCCTGAAACCCAGCGAACTGACTCCCTCCACCTCCATCCTCCTGATGGATACACTCCTTGAGGCCGGGTTGCCGGCCGGGGTCGGCAACCTCGTCACCGGCACCGGTCCCGAGGTCGGAGCCGTCCTGAGCGAAAGCCCGGACGTTGACCTGGTCTCGTTCACCGGCGGTCTGGCCACCGGGATCAGCATCATGAAGACCGCGGCCAACACGGTGAAGCGGGTTGCCTTGGAACTGGGCGGGAAGAACCCGAACATCGTCTTCGCCGATGCCGACCGCGAGTCCGCCTTGGACAACGCCCTCACCGCGGTGTTCCTGCATTCGGGCCAGGTGTGCTCAGCCGGAACCAGACTCATCATCGAGGAATCAATCCACGACGAATTCGTGGCGGAACTGGTGCGACGTGCGCAGGCCATCCGGCTTGGCGGCCCCTTCGACGAGCTCGCGGAGGCCGGCCCGCTGATTTCGGCCGGTCACCGCGACAAGGTCCATGCCTACGTCCAGGCCGGCATTGACGAAGGAGCCACCCTTCTGTGCGGCGGCTATATCCCGGACAGCGGTGCGCTGGCACTCGGCAGCTACTACCCTCCCACCATCCTGGGCGGTTGCCACACCTCCATGAACGCAGTCCAGGACGAGTCGTTCGGACCAGTCCTGACCGTGGAGACCTTCACCACGGAGGAGGAAGCCATCTGTCTGGCCAACGACACCGCCTACGGACTGGCTGGCGCCGTCTGGACTCAGGACGGGTCGCGCGCGCAGCGCGTGGCCGGGGCCCTCCGGCACGGCACGGTGTGGATCAACGACTACCACCCATACGTTCCCCAGGCAGAGTGGGGCGGATTCGGCAAGTCCGGAAACGGCCGCGAACTGGGGCTCCAAGGTCTCGCGGAGTACCGCGAAACCAAGCACATCTGGCAAAACATCAACCCCAGGCCCAGCCACTGGTTCAAGCCTCCACAGGCAGGAGTACAGCAATGAACAGTCCCGACATCTCAGTGCGCAACCTTTGGAAGGTCTTCGGACCGGGGGGAGACAAAATCCCCAACAGTCCAGAACTCTCGGCCCTCAACTCCGCGGAACTGCTTGAACGCACCGGCTGCGTGACCGCCGTCCGCAACCTGAGCTTCGACGTCGCCAAGGGCGAGGTCTTCGTGGTCATGGGACTTTCCGGATCCGGCAAATCCACCCTGATCCGCTGCCTGACCCGGCTGATCGAGCCCACCTCCGGGCAGGTCCTGGTGGACGGCAAGGACGTCCTACAGGCAGGAGTTGCCGAGCTCCGCGAACTGCGCCGGCGGAAGATGTCCATGGTTTTCCAGCATTTCGGCCTCCTGCCGCACCGCACCGTGCTGGACAACGTCTCCTACGGGCTGCAGATCCGCGGGGCCGCCAAGAACGAACGCTACTCCAGAGCCCGTGAAATCATCCAACTGGTTGGCCTGAAGGGCTACGAACAGCACTACCCGGACCAACTGTCCGGAGGAATGCAGCAGCGCGTCGGTCTGGGGCGCGCCCTGGCCGGCGATCCGGACACCATCCTCTTCGATGAGCCCTTCTCCGCGCTGGACCCGCTCATCCGCCGAGACATGCAGGCGGAAGTCATCCGGCTGCACAAGGAAATGGGCAAGACCATGGTGTTCGTGACCCACGATCTCTCCGAGGCGCTAAAGCTCGGAGATCGCATCCTGATCATGCGCAACGGCGAGACGGTCCAGTGCGGCACCGGAGACGAACTCGTGGGGTCACCCGCGGACAAGTACATTGAGGACTTCGTGTCCGAAGTCCCCCGCGCGGACGTCCTGACCCTGAAATGGATCACCCGGCCCGTGGCCGTCGGAACACCGGGCGACGCTCCGGTCCTCAGCTCCCGGATGATCATCCGGGATGCCATAGCGGCGGTCATGCACTCCTCCTGCCCCGTCCTGGTGGAAGAAGGCGGCAGGATCACGGGGCAGATCGACCGCGACAGCATCCTCTCGGTGCTGCAGCCCACGGAAGCAGCGGCCTAATGTCTACCCTCGTCCGCGACCGGGCCACGGCGCAACCCACACCCGCCCCCGCCCGTGAACCACGCCGCAGGCCCAGTCGGCGCACCATCCTGCTGGGAGGCGCCGCCGTCGTCTGGATCCTGGGATTCCTCGTCCTGCACGGAACCTCCACCCTGCCCCTGCCCGCCTCGGAGCTGACGGACCTGCACCGGTCCCTGAACCAGTTCAACGCCTGGGTGGCAGCAAACCGGGCGGACAACCCCGTCTTCCTCTACGTCTTCACGCCCCTGCGTGCCGCCGTCGACGCCGTCGCCAGCCTGTTCATCACCCTCTTCGCCGCAAGCTCCACTGGCCTGCGCCTGCCGGAGATCGGCTGGCTCGGAACCGTGGGCCTGCTGGGATGGATCGCGTTCGCGTTCGGCAACGCCCGGGTCGCACTGCTCACCGTGGCCGTCTTTATGTTCTTCGGCTTCCAGGGCCTGTTCCTCGAGGCCACGTACACATTCGCCCTGGTGGTCACCGCGGTGCTGCTGACCCTGCTCGTCGGTATCCCGCTCGGCGTCCTGGCCGGCATCTACGGCCGGGTCGCCAAGGTGATCACGCCGGTTTTGGACTTCATGCAGACCCTGCCCACGTTCGTGTACCTGGCCCCGCTTGCCCTGATCTTCCTCATCGGCCCGGCATCGGCCGTCATCGCCACTGTGATCTACGCAGCACCGCCCGTGATCCGCCTGACGGCCCACGGCATCCGCTGCATCCCGGAGAACACCCGCGAAGCCTCCGATTCGCTGGGGACAACGGGCCTGCAGCGACTCGTCACCCTGCAGTTGCCCATGGCCCGCCGCACCATCGTCATGGGTATCAACCAAAGCACCATGGCGGCCCTGTCCATGGTCACCATCGCGGCTCTCATCGCAGCGCCCGGGCTCGGCCAGGTGGTGGTCCGGGCACTCCAATCGCTCGACGTCGGCACCGCCGTGAACGCCGGGCTCTCCATCGTCCTGCTCGCGATCGTGCTGGACCGGGTGACCACCGCCGCGAGCCGCCGGGCGGAACCGGGCGCGGCCCGCAACCGCAAGGTTTCCCGCAGAACCAGGTATATCCTCCTTGGTGTCAGCCTGGTGCTGGCCCTGGCCATGGTGCAGCTCTCCCGTACCCAGCTGTGGGCCGCGGCATTCCCGGCAGAGCTCAACATCGGCCCGGCGATTGTCCAGACCGTCGGCTCGGCCAGCCAGTGGATGCAGACCAACCTGTCCCTGTTCACCGTGACCTTCCGGGAAGCCGTCACGACAGGAATCCTCAACCCGTTCCAGTCGCTGCTCACGGACACCCCCTTCTACATCCTCGTCGCCGTCATAGCCCTTGCGGCCTACGCCCTGGGCGGCTGGAAGCTCGCGACCCTGACCACGGCATGCCTGGGCGTGATCATCTACCTCGGCCTCTGGAGCGACTCCATGGTCACCCTGGCCGGAACTCTGGTGGCCACCTCCGTGGTCATGGTCCTGGGCATCATCTTCGGAGTGGCCATGGGCCGGTCCGGGCGGGTGGACCAGATCATGCGGCCCATGCTGGACGCAGGCCAGACCATGCCGGCGTTTGTGTACCTGGTCCCGTTCCTGGGACTCTTCGGCGCCACCCGCTTCACCGCGATCATCGCCGGCATCATCTACGCCGCCCCCGTAGCCATCAAGATCACGGCCGACGGCATCGCAGCGATCTCCCCCACCGTGGTCGAAGCCGCCGTCGCCAGCGGCTCCACCCCCTGGCAGGTCATCACCAAGGTCCAGCTTCCGATGGCCAGGCAGACCCTTGCCCTCGCCGCCAACCAAGGCCTGATCTATGTCCTGGCCATGGTGGTGGTCGGTGCGCTCGTGGGCGCAGGCGGCCTCGGGTACGACGTCGTCGCCGGCTTCGTCCAAAGCGCGATCTTCGGCAAGGGCCTCGCCGCAGGCGTTGCCATCGTCTTCCTCGGCATCCTGCTGGACAGGATGACCCAGGCAGCCGCAGCCACCCCGGCGCGGAAAATCCCCTCGCAAAAAACCTCGACAACCTAACTGCATCATCGCCCTGCGCCCCGCACGGCACGGAGGACCCCCGCATTTCCCCCATCAAGGAGAACTAACCATGAAAAAAGCTGGACTGCTGTTGAAACGAACTGTCCCGGCAGTGGCAGGAGCTGCCGCCGCCGCCCTGCTGCTCGCAGGCTGCGGCGCTGCCTCCGTGAACCAGGCCGCTCCTGCCTCCGGGACCGCCGCGGCGCCCTGCGGAAGTGTCAACGTCGCGATGAACGCCTGGGTGGGGTACACGGCCGACGCCGCCGTCTACAGCTACGTCGCGAAGAACAAGCTCGGCTGCACCGTGGTGCAGAAGGACCTCAACGAACAGATCTCCTGGCAGGGCTTTGCCTCCGGCGAGGTCGACGTCGTCATGGAAAACTGGGGCCACGACGATCTGGCCAAGCAATACATCACCGATCAGAAAGTCGCCGTCGACGCCGGCCCCACCGGCAACATCGGCCACATCGGCTGGTACGTGGCCCCATGGATGGCAGAAAAGTACCCCGACATCACGGACGGGAAGAACCTCAACAAGTACGCCTCGATGCTCACCACCTCCGAATCCGGAGGCAAAGGCCAGGTACTCGACGGCGATCCCGCCTTCGTCACCAACGACGAGGCCCTGGTCAAGAACCTCAACCTGGACTACAAGGTGGTCTTCTCCGGATCGGAAGCCGCACTGATCCAGTCGTTCCGGACCGCGGAACAAAACAAGACACCGATCCTGGGCTACTTCTACGAGCCGCAGTGGTTCCTCTCCCAAGTCCCCCTCAAGAAAGTGAATCTGCCGGCGTGGACCAAGGGCTGCGACGCGAACGCGGAAAAAGTCGCCTGTGACTACCCCACCTACACGCTGAACAAGATCATTTCGAAAAAGTTCAACGACGGCGGCTCACCCGCAGCCAAGCTCGCGAAAGCCTTCAAATGGACAAACGAGGACCAGAACGCGGTTGCCACGGACATCCAGGGAGGCATGACGCCCGAGGCCGCGGCCAAGAAATGGGTGGACGCCCACCAGCAGGCCGTGAACGCCTGGCTCACCTGATATGTAGTGATCCTCTGTCAAGGGCGTGTTGAAGCGGTCCCGGGCTGGGTTGTCCGGGACCACTTCCTTTGTGGTGCCGGTGTGTCTGGCGGGGTGGTCAGCGTGTCAAAGGCGACGGCGCCGTCAGACTCTCTCACGAAAATTATGGCGCGCGGCGGCGTGTGCGAGTATGTATCGTCCCGCCCTTGTGGCCGTCAGCCGGCTTGTTGTGTGGGTTCGACGGTGACCGTGAAGCCCAAGGCTTCGAACTGGTTGATGGCGCGTGAGCGTGTTTTGGCCGGTTGCAGGCGGGAGTAGTAGTCGGGTCCGGGGTCCTTGTAGAGTTCCCCGGTCCTGAGCATGTTCCAGACCGCGGTAAGTATTGCATGGTCGACGGCTACAAGGGCTTTTATGGGGCCCCGCCGCGCCTGGAGGCGCCGGTATTTGGCGCCGAAAAACGTCTTCTTGGATCGCGACCCGGCGAGCACTGCGATCCCGAGGGCGCCCTTGAGATACGGGTTGCCGGCCCTGGTCTTGCTGGATTTGATGCGTCCGACCGATTCGTTGTTGCCCGGTGCGGTGCCGGCCCAGGATGCCAGGTGTGATGCGGTGGGAAGACGCTCATATCGGCCCCGGTCCCGGCGATGATGGTTTCGGCGACGCGCTGGCTGACGCCGGGGATGCTCACCAGCAGGTCCCCGGCCGGGCGGAAGGGTGCCAGGACTGCTTCGATCCGGGCGCTGAGCTCTTCTATGCGCCGGGTGTGTCCGTCGATGATGTTCAGTGCAGTCCGGTCAGGAACGCATGGTGGGCGTTGAATCTGCCGTTGAGGGCTTCGGTCAGGGCGGAATCTTCGCCCGCAGGCGGTAGACGGCAAGATCGGCCAGCACGGCCGGATCCCGCTCTCCCTCGATGAGGGCCCGGACCATCGCCCGGGAGAAGACGTCTGTCAGATCCGTGGCCACGGCGGACAGCTTGATCCCGGCGTCTTCCAACAGCTTCTCCAGGCGCTGGATTTCGCTGCCGCGCTGCCGGATGAACATCGTGCGCGTGCGCGCCAGGTCCCGGAACTGGCGGACGGGCTCGGGCGGAACGAACGAGGCACGCACGAGTCCGAACGCGCCGGGTTGGGCCAGCCACGCCGCGTCCGAGACGTCGGTCTTGCGTCCGGGCATGTTCCTGACCTGTTGGGCGTTCATGAGCATCACGTTCAGCCCGTCCTGCAGCAGGAAATAGAACTGCTTCCAGTAGTCGCTGGTGGCTTCCATCACCACCAGCGTCACTTGCTCACGCAGCAGGTGCTCGCGCAGGGCCAGAACCTCGTTGATCGTCGACGCCCATGTTGTCACCGTCGAGGTGTGGGTGACTCGTATTCCGGACCGCACTGGCCTTGGAGCAGACGTGTTGGATTCCCAGTAGTCCGGCCCTTCGCGTAGATCTTTGATCCCATGGCAGGCTGGCAGCGTTCGCCGGCGAATGCATTGGTTAACCCACTCTTGAATTGCCTCACACGCAACATGTATCGTTATGTGCAACGGTGTGATGCATGACACGCCAGTGTGTCGATCGACGAGTAGCTTTGGCCAAGCACGCGTAACGAGCTAAAGATCCTTGACAACGAATGTGGGAGCGCACTTTGTTGCTTACCGCAAAATGTGTTGATAAGTGCGGAACTATTGCGAGAGTGGCTTTCCTGCCCGTGTCCCGAATCTCATACCCGAACGACCAGGAGATGCTTCATGCTCAAGGCCTGCCCGCTCAGTGAACCCGCTCCCGGGGAGGCGCTAAGGCTGGACACCGCCCCGCCAACCGCCGTCTCCTATCCATGGATGGTGGCCTCTGGAGATTATCCGGTACTTCATGCGTTGCCAGAAGCCGTTCAAACCTGTCGTAGGCCGCCAGGTAGAAGCGCGTTCAGGCGCGAAAGTCAAGGGTGGAGCGGGCTGCGGAAAGTGTCCTTGACAATATCCGTGACGTGCCTCACTCTGTTGCTTACTGCGAAGCTCATTGTTCCATACGGAACAAATCGAAGCGGTGCCTCAGCGGTTTCGCGACCTGAACCTCGCTTCCAGGGAACTGCACGTAGCGAAATACCCAAGCCGATTGCACGCCGTCGACTCAAGGTGTCCGATATCAACGTCGTCAATCAGCCGATGCTCAAGAAGGCACTCTAGTGCCGTCAGCGGTTTGCGCTGAAGCGGCGCTCTGGTGCCGTCAGCGGTTTGCGCTGAAGTCAGAAGGGAACAAATCTCAATGATCTATCCGACCAGGACGACGGCCTCCGTCGACCCCTCCATATCAAGAGAGACCAGCTCCAAGTTCAAACGCCGCTTCATGGTGCGGCTTGTCGCTGTCTTCATCGGCGGGATGTTCCTCGACGGTTACATCCTCGGAATCATCGGCCCCGTCGCCGGACTCATGCGGTCAGATCTCCAGCTCGACGCACTATCTCTGGGCTTGATCGCTGCGGGCCCGCTGGTTGGTATCTTCGTGGGCTCCCCGCTGGCCGGCTGGGCTGCTGACAAGTTCGGACGCAAGCCCATGTTCCTCGTGGACATGGGCCTGTTCCTGGTCGCCTCAGCGGCCCAGTTCTTCGTAACCTCCGGAGACGGGGCCGTGATCCAGCTGGCCATCATCCGGTTCTTCATGGGCGTCGCGATCGGCGGCGAGTACTCAATCGGTGGGCCATTGCTATCAGAGTTCTCCCCTCCAAAGCTCCGCGGGCGATTGCTCGGGCTGACTCTGATCGCCTGGTACGTCGGTTTCATGATGGCATTCATCATCGGCACGCTCCTGCACGACGCGGGCACCCCATGGCGCCTCGTAATCGGCACGAGCACGATACTCGCATTCGTCCTGTTCCTCTCCCGCTTCGGCCTCCCCGAATCGCCGAGCTGGCTCATTACGAAGGGGCGGCGTGAGGAAGCACTCGCGATCGCACGCAGATACGTCGAATCGCCCCAGATGCACAACAGCATCACCGAAGAGATCGATCTGAGGATGATCCAGGAGGCCCAAGCCGCGCAGAGTAGGACCAAAATCAAGGGCGCCTCCTTCGGAATGCTGTTCTCGAGGCAGTACTGGCGCACCACCCTCTTCACCTCAGGTTTTTGGTTCTGCGCGGTCACTCCGTACTTCGCGATCGCGACCTTCGCCGACGACGTGCTCAACCACTTCGGCTTCGGCGGCGGCTGGGCCGGTGGAGTCGGCCTGTCCGCACTTGCGACCGCGGGCGTTGTCACCAGCGTGCTTCTGATTGACAAGCTCGGCCGCCGAATCCTCACCGTGCCCGGGCAGTGGCTCTGCGCAGGCATCCTGCTGATCATCGGAGTCTGGGCGAACGCACCAGCGATCCTCGTGCTCGTCCTGTTTCTCGCCTTCTCCTTCTTCAATGCCGGCTACACCACGATGACCCAGGTCTATCCGGCCGAGGTATTCCCCGGCCACCTGCGCGGCATCGGCACGGGCTTCTCCGCGGCCTTCAGCCGCATCGGAGCCGCACTCGGCACCTTCGCCCTGCCATGGGCGATCAGCAACATCGGCATGGGCCCAAGCATGGTCGTGGCCGCTGCCGTCGCATTACTCGGCGCAGTCCTCTCGCAATGGCTCGCGCCTGAGACGAAGGGGCGCACCCTCGCCGAAATCTCAGCAAACTTCTCCCACTGACACCGGGACTGCACACGGTGCAAAATCGGGCGGAAATTGCTGGCCAACGCCGAAAACGTAGCGCCCGACAGGACAGGTTGCGCTCGTGGGCGCGAGTCTTAGCGTCTGAAGTCTGTCTGGGCGGCATCAGGGTCGTACGGCTTCAGGCGGGAAGAAGCTCGGTCAGTAGGCGACCCGCCAAATGTAGCGACGACCCTCCGGCGAGTATCCGCGCACAGTGGCGTAGTGGGCACAGACGCGGCACACCAGCATGTAGAACACCAGCGGCACAACGAACGCCCGCATCTGCGCAGAGATTCCGGGGAGCTCCAGTTCGCGTCGGTCAGCACGGATCGTCTCACCGCCGTATTTCTCGAGGAAGCGGTCTGCCCCGCCCTGGTTCTGGGTGAGGTCAGGCTCGTAGGCCAGGACGTGGTAACAGCCGGTGTAGTCGCGGGTGAGCGAGTCAGCGCCTTTACTACCTGAGTCGACCCACTGATCGATGGCAGCTCGGATGCTGCAGGTTCCCTATTCAAGTGAATCTGATATGAAAGGCCAATGACCCCGTACAAGTCCGAGCCGCGCTGCCTGTCCCGACCGCCGGGATTCCTGCAGATGGAGGTCCGGCCCGACCATGGCGGTCACAGTAATCAAGGTCCTGGTGTTACTCGGACACGGAACGATGCTATCGCAGGAATCAGACGTCGATCGTGCGCGGCCGCTGCCTTGCTTCGATGACATCGTCGATTTCCAGTGCCGTTGCGATACGTGTGAGGTCGGGAACGCGCGAAAGGTCAACTGCGAGCAGATCCTCTATCCGTCGGCGGCCTTCGACGACGATGTCTTCCTCGACATGCAGCTGCCCCGCCGTCGTAGTCGCATCGAGATTATTGTGGATGAGAGCTGACAAGGTGGGCAGGAGCAACTGGTCTCGGGCTAAGTCGTTGGCACGTAACGGGCCAAGAATGTCGTCGGCATAGCGGCTCAAGGCCGATACATCCGGAACCTGAAGCAGAAGCCCGGTCAATCCCAGATCGCTCAGGACCAGGGCCTCGGCGGGCCTCCTGCGCAGGGCCGCCAGCTGAACGGCTCCGCGGGCCGTTGCAAAAGCGGACGGATAGTCAGCGATGCTCGTGACGGGTCCTGTGACGGCAGCGTGCGCGCGGTCAGTGCTTTGGGCGCGTTCTGAAGGAATCCGGCTGAGTTCGTCGCCGATGCCGCGCACTTCGTCGAGCGGCGTCGTTGGCCCCAGCGGCCAGAGCGCAACTATGTACCCCGCATAAGATCCGAGCAGCGGTTTAGGTGAGACGTGTCGTGCCATCCGCGCGAACGTGGCGGCAAGCCAGTAGGGCAAGGCTCCTTCGTTAAGGGGTTCAGAGCGGACCGCGATCAGTGCGTGGGGAAGTGACAGATCGTGGCCGAGGTGTGCGGCTTGGGCCATGAGTGCTGTGGAGGCGTGGCCACTGCCTGACAGAAGCCCGAAGAGAATCTCGCCGGTCTCCCGCCACTCTGCCTCGGTCACTGTCCGGGTCCGGAGGAGTTCCAGGGCCAAGGGCGCCGCAACCCGTTCCAGCGCCTGTCGATCCAGCGGTCGGAGCTCGGAGACCTTCCCACTCGTCCAGATCCACGCGACAACCTTCTCTTTGATTATCACCGTAACTCGAACAACAGTCAGCGTCGCCGGAGTATCCGGAATATGCACATCCGCCAGCAGCCCGGCAGTGCCTGAGGACATGACATCAGGGAGCAGAAGGCCAGTCGCGTTCGCGAGGAGTGCAGTCGGGAGCGAAACGCCATCACGATCGGTGTTGTAGAGGATGGTCCCGTTGGTCTCACACACAGCGACCGGACGATTCAGAATCTCCGCCAGGGCTCCGCCAAGGGCCCTGACTCCGCCCCCTTCCAGCGTGAGCGCCGTCATCCGCTCGTGGATCGAGTCGGCTTGCCTTTGCAGTTCACGCTGTTCCTCGAGCGACTCATTCAGCTCGTTGAGGACCGAGATCCTCGTCGCCTGCTCGGAACGGAACCGACTGGTGGTGATCGCGACGGCCGCCTGGTCTGCCAACATCAAAAGGCGAGATTCTTCCTCTTTACTGAAGTGATGGGTCGCTCGGGTGTAGCAGTTGAGGGTTCCGAGGGTTTCGCCGGCGGAGTTCAACGGCACGGCAATCATGGAGCTGTAACCCTGCTCTCTTGCCACAGCCCTCCAAGCGAGCATCGCCGGATTACTTCCAAAGTCTTCGACCTGCACGGGAACGCCCAGAGCGAACGCCTGGCCCGACAGCGTGGGGGTGCGAACACCATGGAGTAGCATCGGGTGCCTTTCGTTGATTTCCCGGATGTAGTCGGCTGAGAGGCCGTAGGAGCCTTCGATCACCAGAACTTGCGACGTCGCGTCCGGGATGGTGATCTCGCAGAAGTCATAGGCCATCAATTCGCAGGCGGTCTTGGCAATCAGGTCCAACAGCTCGTTAAGCGAAACGCCACGGTTGACTGCCGCACCAATCTGAGCCAGCGCCTTCACCCATCCTTGAAGATGCTCGGCCATACGATCCGAACCCATTCTCACACTTAGAGTTTTTCACGGTTTCATTGGACGAGCGAGCGACTACTGTCAGCACGGTCGCTGCCAGACCGCATGCTGGTGCGCCGCGCGGCTGTCGAGCTACCGGGCCGAGCTGGCCCGCCCTGGCCAGCACCGCATGGGACGGTTCGCCGGGTCAATCCCAAGAACGAGCCGCGCTGGCAGGCCGGCTCCTGGACGTCAGGATTCAGGCCCGCGGCCGGTGCCAGAACCGGATCCAGACGCTGAAAGCACCGAGTCAGGCCAGCTGATTTGGCCGAGCTCCTCCGTGACCGCCCGCTTCAAGACGGCAAGCCTGTCCCAGTACGCGCTGGCGTACAGCAGAACGACCGAGTACGACCACCTCGTGAGCCTGGAACTGGGCGGCGCGAACTCCGTCTCAAATCTTTGGGTGGAGCCCAACAAGGCAGGTGCTCCCGCAACCTATAACCCGAAGGACACCGTGGAGAGCACTCTGCATCGGGCGGTCTGCTCCCACCGGGTGACCCTCGTGGCTGCCCAGCGGGCCATTGCGGCCAACTGGACAACGGCCCTTCGGACCCTGCACCTTTAAGCGGCTCCTTGTGCCAAGCCGGACGTCCACACTCAAGGCGGCTTCGTTGGCCTCAATTCCGTCCTGCGTCGCATGGATCACCTGGTCTGAGCTTCACACCATTGTCATGCTGCAGAAAACCGCCCAATCGGGTCTTCCCTCCAGCATCGCTGCTTCCCTCCACCGGACCGCTGAAGGCGTGGCCCAGGTCATCAAATGGGACTCGGGCGACCTGGTATTCGAATCTGTGGCGGTCGTTGATTAGCCCTTGGGTTGACCTTGAAGCATGAGACTCGGAAGTCTGTCACTACGGGAGTCTGTGAGTCGCGGGTGCGTGCTCGATGACGAGTGTGCTGCGCTGGCTTCCTGGTGCCACCAGGCGGGCATTGCGTTCGTCATTGCCGGTTGCACGCCATGCGGCGATGGCGGCGTCGTTGTCGAACCTCAGGTGCCGGGCGGTGAGCCGGCGCAAGCGTTCGTCCTGTTCGAGCTCCACGAACCAGGTTTCATCCAGGAGGGATGCGACCTCGTTCCAGGGGGCCTCGTCAAAGAGCAGGTAGTTGCCCTCGGTGATGATCAGGCGTGTTTCCGGCGGGACGGCGATGGCCCCGGCGATTGCGTCGTTGACTTCGCGGCGGAAGACCGGTGCGAAGATCTCCCGCGAGGTCTCGGAGCGCAGCCAGCGGAGCAACGCGACGTAGCCGACACCGTCGAAGGTGTCCGGAGCGCCCTTGCGCTGCTCAACCCCGCGGGCCTCGAGGAGCGACTGCGCCAGGTGATATCCGTCCATGGGGATCAGGGCGACCTGCCCGGGATGGATGGTGAGCAGGTGCTCCAGCAACCATTCGGAGATCGTGGATTTTCCGGCGCCGGGCGCCCCGGCGATTCCGAGCAGGCACCGCCCGGACCGCTGGAGCAGCGCTTCAGCCCGGGCGAGGAGCTGCTGCTGGCCTGATTCGTCCCAGCGCACGTATAGAGGGGTATTCATCGCCTCTTCCTTTCGACTCTGCCTGGGCCAGGACGACAATCAACAGGAAGCAAGGTGCATGACCGATGGCCGGGCATCCGGGCCGGGAGCGTCCTAACCTTCGCACTCGGTGCAGTACGAGTGCCCGTTGCTTTCGCGGGCGAGCTGGGACCGGTGCCGGACCAGGAAGCAGGAGTAGCAGGTGAACTCGTCCTCAGCCTGGGGGATGACCTGAACAATGAGTTCCTCGGAGACAAACTCCCCGCCGGGGGTCATGGCCTCATCGAGTGCGTCGGATTCGTCCAGCTCCCGGACGACGCTGCGGGCATCCGGAGCGTTCGCGGACTGCAGAGCCTCAAGGGAGCGGTCCTGTGATTCCTTGACGTCGGAACGGACTTCGTCGTAATCGGTTGCCACTGGGGTGATTCTCTTTTCTGGCGTTCTTGTCTGACGGCACTGCAAAGTACACCATAGCCCCGATATTCCCTGACCGCCCGACCTGCAGGCCGCGTCCGAAGCGCAAAATTTGACCTTGCATGCGTGGCCGGTCTCTTAGTCCTTCATGCGTCGAGAGGGCTCGCTGGGTCGTGCTCGAGTGCTGCGGTGATGGCCGCCGGGGACGGCAGGGTTGCCTGCTCATCGACCGGAAGTGCCTCGTACGTGTAGGACGTCACGGTCAGGGGCTGGGCTGAACCATCAAGGGCATAGCGCACCGTGCGATCGTTCCTGGATCCGCACACCAGGATCCCGACAGTCGGGGCCTGCCTGCGCAGCCGGAGCATGTCGTTGACGGCTGCGACGTAGAAGTTCAGCTGCCCCAGATGCTCGGGTTTGAACTTGCCAGCTTTAAGTTCTACGACAACGTAACGGTCAGAAGGTACGTGGTACAGCAGGAGGTCGATGAAGAAGTCGTCTCCATCGACGTCAAGGTGGTACTGCCGGCCGATGAAAGCGAAGCCGGGCCCGAACTCGGCCAGCGTCTGTGCCATGCGCAACGTCATGGCCTCCTCGATGGCATGTTCCTGGGCTTCTTCGGTCAGCCCCAGGAAGTCCAGCACCAGAGGGTCTTTGGCAACCTCCCGCGCCAGGTCAGTGCCCTCCCCGGGCAGCCTTGCCTCGAGGTTGTTCGGGGCCGCACCGATGCGGGTGTGAAGGCTGGTGAGGATCTGGTGTTCCAGTACCGCTACCGACCAGCCATGCTGGATGGCTCGTGATGCGTACCACTGGCGCAGCTCGTGATCGTCCAGCTTGCTCAGGAGCGCGACGTTGTGGCTCCAGCTCAATTGTCCAGATGGTGTCTGGACAATTGGGTCCGGGCCGTTCCATGCCGCAGCGAACGCGCGCATGTTGTAAAGATTGCTTCTGGAGAATCCCTTCATGTGGGGAAACTCCGTGCGGAGGTCGCGTGCCAGCCGGTCCAGAACCTTACTCCCCCATGCCTCGTTCATCTGCCTGTCCAGGATGGTCCGCCCAATGTTCCAGTACAGCTCGATCATGGAGGTATTGACGACGCGCTGCGCCCGCTGTTGAGCCTCGTGTACGAGGCTTTTCAGGGTCGTGAGCGCGGCGGAATAGTCTCCCGGAAGGTCCGGTTCGAGCTGGGTCATGCTTCCACCCTAGTTGGAGGTTCCGTGCGTTCCAGTCCCAATTGTCCAGACACCATCTGGACAATTGGAGCTGTACCGGGGCCGCCCGCGGATCGGGGAGTCTGACTACTTCCCCGCCTGCCACATCCATCGACGCCGCCCTCGGCGTTCGCCGTGCGGGCGGACGGCGCGCCCCGCAGCTGACCGGCAGGGCCACTCGATTGGCCATGTCTGACCTCAAGCGTCGGGGTCATGGCCAAGGACGCGGAGCAGGTCACGGGTTGTCATGCTCAGCTGTTCGAACCAGTGCTGGTAGAACAGGGCCGTCATCTGCTGTGGAGGGGTGTCGTCGAGTTCGTGGAGCATCTGAAGGGCCTCACGGATAACCTCCTCACCCGACGCCAGCTCAGGATCAGGCCGGCGTTCCCCTTCCTCCGGGTGTTCCATGCGGGCGACTCCTTCCGTCGTGTATGGCCACTGGTTTTGCCGCCCGCCCCCGGCACGAGTCGGGTTCGATCCTCTTGACCGGTACCGGGCTGGCACGGCTGCTGGCGCGGCAGCAGGGAGCCACTAGCGGCTGGGACCGCTCCTGGATTTCGGCGCCCCCATTGCTGCTCCCCGGCTTGTCTTTTGTGGCTTCGCCGGCGCTTTACCGGTGACGAGTGCGGCGCTGGGGTGGGTGCCCTCGCTGCGGGCAGCGGCGAGGCGTCCCTTGATGCGTTCCTCGCTGGCAGTTCCGAAGAGTGAGGCGGCGAACGCCTGGTGATGGTCGGCGGAACCGTATTCAGCGCCTGAGCTGGTTTCGGCCTTCCGGCCCTGGTCTTGCAGGCGTTTGCTGTTGTCGTCGCCGGTGACCCGGGTTTCCAGTTCACGGCCCATGGCTTCGATGCGTGCGAAGAGTTCGGCTTCGGTGCGTTCGTAGCGCTGTTCCAGCGGCTGCTCCTGGGAGCCTTTGAAGCCGCCCTCGGCGAGGAGTTTCGCTTCGTGCCATTCCTTGGCGGCGTCCACGAACGTAGCGTCCTTGAAGTGTCGGTCGCCTGCACCGTTGAAGTTCGCCGTGGTTTCTTCGCGCAACTGCTCGATCGTGGGTCCGTTGATGCCGTCTTTGCCGATCAGGTACAGGCGTTCCTTCACCGCGGTGTCGGCGGCCTCGATGGCCGCCGGTGTCGTGGCGTCTTGGGCGCTGTGCAGCGCCGCCGACAGAGCGGGGTTGCTCAGGTATTCGACAGGCACCTGGTGCCGCTCCATTTCCGATGCCAGTGTCCGGGCCTTGGTCCGGAGTTCTTCGGCCTGGGCCGCGGCGATGAGGGCCATGGCCTTCCGGTGCTCGGCGACTGCGGCGCGGCGTGCCTGTTCTGCGGCGATGGTTTCGATGCCGGATGCCAGGTACGCGGCGTCTGTGCCGACGTCGCGGGTGTCGATGCCATAGCGGGTGAGGACTTCCTGGCGGATTTTCTCTGATGCTGTGAGGGCGGCCGGGTCGTGGTCCTTCCAGCCTTCTGCGACGGCGTGGGCCGTAGCGATGTCATGAGGCCGGGCGTTGTCCCACCACTGATCTTTATCCACGGGTGCCAGCGCTGCGCGTGCGGTGCTGCGTTCAGCAGCGAGGCGTGCCCGGGCTTCGTGCGCTGCCTGAACGTCCTGGTGTTCGATCTGGCGCTGGCTCTCCAGGCGCCGGCGCGCCAGTGTCTCGGCAATGCGTGAGGCGATCATCAGCGACTGCCGCAGCCCGCCATCCAGGACGTCATCCATTCCATCTGATTCACTCATCGTGTTCCCCTTGCAGTTGGTGTTTCATCGGTCGAGGCCCGGCCCGGAGTCGCGGCGGCTGGGCTGGAAGATCTTCGCCGGCGTCGCCGGTGTTGGCGTCGTGGGCACTACTGATCCGGGACGGATGGGGACCATGCCGCGCCGGGCGATATCAATCGCCCGCGGCGGTAGTCCCGCGTCGGGGGCTGGCTGCTGCCCGGCACCGACCGAAACCGGCTTGGGCATGGTCCCGGTGAACGGGGCCAGCTGTTGCTCGACCACGGACCGGATGCGCTGTGCCTCCCGGGTCCTCCCGGACTGGGCATGCATTTCATACACGGCGAAGGCCGTGTTGATCAGCTGCACCATCAACGCCGTTTGCGCCGCGGTTTTGTTCTTGCTGGCCGCGGCCATGAACAACATGGCCGTACCGGCAATGGACGGGAGAGCGACGGGTTTGCTGTGCTGGCGTGGTGTCCGGAGCTGGGCGGTGCGTGACAGCTCGGCGGCGGTGGCCGCCAAAGGACCGGGCGTCGGTTCGAGCCGGTAGGACCATGCCGCGAACGCTCCGGATACGTCCCTCGCCGCCTTCGCCCAGGTCGCGTGATCATCATGCGGAATGGTGCGCAGCTGATCAGCGAGTGCGGCCGCGTTGCGGGTGTATTCCACCCACGCCTCCGCCGGCGGTGTTGCGTTCTCGGGGCCGGTCTTGGAGACCGTGCGCCGGTTCCGGGCCGCTGCGTTCCATTCGGCTGCGGCTTCCGTGGCCAGGTGCGGGGTGTCGGGCCATTCCTCCCGGAGGGCACCGAGTTTCAGGTCGGAGGCGAGCGTGCCGCCGCCGAACCAAATCGGACGCTCCCCGCGGGCGGGGCGTTCGGCCACGGAGTACCCGACAATGACGTCGGTGGTGTTCTTCGCGTAGCGCGGACGGACCAGCATGCCGGTGTCGCGGGCCCGGCGGACGAACTCCGCCTCGGACCCGGAGGCGCTGGCGCTGGCCCGGACTTTCCGGGCCAAAGAGTACCGGTGCATTTCGCGGTCGTCCCGGATGGCGGTGGCCTTCTCGGCCCGGTCGTAGCCCCGGCTGGCGTGCACCGTGGAGAGCTCTTCCAGCCCGTACTTGGCCTCCAACTCGCGGCAGGTCTGTTGCGCCTTCTTGTAGTCACCATGGGTGGATGCCTTGGTGCCGTCTTCGCGAACCAGCGAGACGGCGATGTGGATGTGGTGGTTGCCGTTCTCACTCGTGCCGTGGTTCACCGCGGCCCACCGGCACCGTGCCTTGCCGCTGGCCTCGGTGAAGCCCATCGCGTCCACAAAGTCGTTCGCGATATCGCCCCACTGCTGATCCGTCAGCGCGCCCTCTTCGGCGCGCAGGCTCAGCGAGCAGTGCCACACGCTGGCGTCCTTGTACCCGACGTGAACGCGTTCCTTCTTGGCCGCGTCCCACTGCATGTCCTTGATCTGAACCGAAGCACCAAACATCTTGCGCGGCCGGTCCAGGTGCTTCGCGATCGCGACGGCGTCATCGCGGTCCAGCACGCCGTCGTCGTACCACGCCATGATCGCAGCATCCCCTGCGACCAGATGGGGATCGGTGTGGGCGTTCTTCGTCTTGTTCGCGTCGGTCGAGGCCAGGTAAACCATGAGCCCGCCCATGCGCGAACCGCGCGTGATGTTCGGAATCATGGGCTACATCAGCCCGTCAATGGCATCGTCGATGCGCATGGCCACAGTGCGGATGTGCTTCAGCGCTTCACGGGCTTCAGCGGGGAACTCGCTGGTCGCATTGGCCTGCCGTGCGAGCTGGTTGATGTTGTTGGACGAACGGGCCAGCAAGTTGTGCAAAGACATGAGCTCCGCTGCGATGGCGCGGTGTTCCGTCGGTGATTCAGAGTGCTCCGACAGCGCCGTTGAAATCAAGAGGTTCGGGACGGTGACCTTCTCCCTCTCGGCCCTGGCAACCAGTGCGGCTTCTTCCTCCACGGTGACCCACACCTCGCGGCGCTTCTTCGTCCCCGCCGGCGAATTCTCCCGGCGGCGCTTGGTCAGGCGCGGACGGGACTCATTCTGTTCAGTCACGCACTCCCCCAACCCCTCAACAGCCCAGCGCAGCGACCCCGAAACCGGGGACCACACCAACGAGTGTGTCAAGCAAACCGCCGCAGGCGCGTGAGCGACAGGCCATTTACACCCGATGTCCGGGAGGTTCTCCGCCCTGCTGGGGTGAGTGGCCGAGCGGCTGCATTGGGGGATCAGCCACCCGGCTCACTTCTCACATTACTCGGTGTCGGTGGTGTGCTTGTCGATGATGATCTGCTCCACGGCGCTGGCGGTGTATCTTCTCCGGACTAACTTGGTCAAGGATCACGGAGGCTTGGATAGATCTCAACGTAGGCTTGTCCACGTTGGCCTTGAGCTCGCCGTACTCGGTGATGGGCGGGGAGATGCTGGGCCGCCCGTCTATCGTGTGCGTGGCTGACATCCTGCCCCTGCCGGCTCTCGAACAGAGTGTTAAGCGGTCCAGCCACCGTCGGTGGTGAGAACTGAGCCTGTTACGAAGTTCGCTGCGTCACTGGCGACCCAGGCCACCATGGCGCCAACATCGGCGGGCGTGCCGAAGCGTTTGACGGCGGTCAGTTCGGCGAAGAATTCGCCCAGGTTGCCGTCGGACGGGTTGCCTTCTGT
Organism: Arthrobacter sp. ok909; assembly: GCF_900104405.1. Classification (NCBI taxonomy): domain Bacteria; kingdom Bacillati; phylum Actinomycetota; class Actinomycetes; order Micrococcales; family Micrococcaceae; genus Arthrobacter; species Arthrobacter sp. ok909. Next base: position 23,540 of record NZ_FNJS01000042.1, read on the forward strand.
ATCGATGGGGCCGGGCTGGATGATGTTGGCGGTAATGCCGCGCTGGCCCAGGTCGCGGGCGAGCCCTTTGGTGAAGCCGACCAGCGCGGCCTTGCTCATTCCGTAGACAGCCCCGCCGGGGAAGGGAAGGCTCTCGGCGCTGATGCTGCCGATGGTGATGATCCTTCCACCGTCCGGCAGGTGCTTGAGAGCCTCCTGGGTGGCGTACATCGTGCCGCGGACGTTCAGATTCAGTGTCGCTTCTATGTGTTCGTCAGGGGTTTCCGTAAACGGCTCAAACCATCCGCCGCCGGCGTTGTTGACCAGGATGTCGAGGGAGCCGAGGGCGTCGACGGCGTCGCGCACCCCTTGGCGGGCCGCGGTTGAGTCCGCGTTGTTCGCGTGAACGGCAAAGGCTTTGCCTCCCCCTGCGGTGATGTCGGCTACAACGGCTTCGGCGGCCTCTGGGGAGGACCAGTAGGTCACGGCGACGGTGGCACCCTCTTCGGCAAGGGAGCGGGCAATCCCGGCTCCGATTCCGCGGGACCCTCCGGTGACGAGGGCGGTCTTGCCGGCGAGGCTGGTGTTTACGGACATTGTGCTCAGTTCCTTGGTTAGTAGGTGCGACTTAGGCGGCGGGAGCTCCGCAGGCATGAAGAAGCTCAGGCGAAGGCGTTGCTGACTGCCCAGGAGTCTTCGTACAGGTGCAGCTTGGTGATCTTGCCGTCGTCAACGCGGAAGTGCATGGCGACAGCGGTTTCAAAAGGCCGGCCGGTGGACGCGGACGCGTTGCCGATCGTGGCCAGAACCACGGCGTGGGCACCATCCACCAAGACGGAGTGCACCGCGGCTGTACCCGGGCCGGCGAACTGGGACCACATGGTGCGGAAGTAGTCCGCCACCTGCGATTTTTCCGATCGGGCTCCAATCCAGCGGAGGGCCGGGTTGCCCGGAACGTTCCAGTCAATGACCTCGCTGAACAGGCCTGCTGCGGCGTCGGCGTCCCCGGCACCAACGGTCTGGAGGAAGTTGGTAATCAAGGATTTGGTTACTTCGCGATTTTGTTCCATTTGGTCAAATATAGGGATTTTGGACCAACCTGTCAATAACGGCTAAAGTGGCACCATGGGCAGGCCAAGAAAGTTCCAAGAGCGTGACGTCGTAGCTTTGGCGGGGGAAGCATTCTCCTCGAACGGGTACGGCGGTACCACCATGGATGACCTTGTGCGTGCCACTGGTATTGGCAAGCAAAGCCTGTACAACGCCTTCGAAGGCAAGCGGGAGCTCTTCCTCCGGGCGTTGACCTCCGATGCGGCGGATGCCGTAGCTGCAGTTGATGAAGCCCTTGGCTCCGACAGAGGAACTCCATTGGAGAGAATCCGTGCCCACCTGCTCAAGTTGGCCATCACTTTCAGTGCGGGCAGCAGCAAACCGGCGCTGTTGATGAAGGCCACGGTAGAACTCGCGGACCGCGATACTGATGTGGCGCACTCTGCCCTGCACGCCTTTCAGGAGTTGCGCGCCATCTATCGCAGCTGCTTGGCGGACGCTCAGGCCAGCGGGGAGCTGGCCGAGTCCGCGGACCTCGACGGGTTGGCTTCATTCTTCCTCGTGCTGACCCGTGGCATGGAAGTCATCGGTCAGGCGGGTATCTCGCGCGCAGAGCTGACGAGTATCGCCATGGCAGCACTCGATAACGTGGTCGCAGCAAACGAACCAACGTCCCAGCCTCCTGACGTAAATTGACCCTCGCACCACATTTGCGGACAGCGTCCATCTCGTCCCTACCTGCCAACCCTTGACGCGGACATCATCGATAAAGGGTGGCAAGGGCGAACAACGGCTACATCCTGGAATTGGGCGCCGTCATGATGGCGATCGCCCTGCTGCAGATCGAGTGCGCGGTCTTTGCCGTGTACTTCGCGGCCAAGACCGCGATGGGCGTTTGGTTCGCCGGCAGCGCGGCCTTGGTGCGTGAACGGCGGTCCGCCGCCGGTTAGTGGCTGCTTGGGTTCGCCCTGCGGCGGACCGCCCGACGTTTGGAAGGTTCCGGCCTTGCTCGTGGTGAGTGGGGTGGGGGCCTTGCGGAGCGGTGGGGGTTCCGCCCGGACTACTGCCGTCAACGGTTGGTATTGGCGGCACAGGTCGCTTGCCGCTCTCGGCGGGTCTCATTTCAGCCGCCTTGGTGATGCGTTACCTGGCCTTGGAGTCGCTGTCTTCCGAGCAGCAGAAGACGGATACCTTGCCTTAGGTCTGACGAGCGGATGTCTGTCTCAGGATGATGGGACGGCCGGCATTCCGAGCGATACCTGCCTCACCATCTGGCTTAGCTTCTCCCGCGCGGCGTTGAGGCTGATTTCTATGCCTTCCAGTTCGCCCAGCCATCCTCGTTGTTCGGCTTCGTCCTTCCGGCTTTCGAGGGCTTCAATCAGTTCTTCCAGGCGGGGGCGTTGTGTTGGATCGGGACGGAGTACCGGGCATCGGATGCAGGCATGTTCGTGGATGCAGGGTGTTCCGTAAGCTCGTCCGCAGCTGCCCAGTTCGACCTTTCTCTTTTTGAAGTGTTCGTGGAAGTCCTGGATCTCAGCGTCACTGGGTTCAAGGTAGTCATCGGGTGGCCGCAGTGCCCTGCGCCTGTCGAGGAAGCTTCTGAAATGCCGGAGGGTATCCTCGTCGTGAATGGCTGCATAGCCCTGGGTTGTGGAGATGTTTTGATGGCCCATTAGCTTGGCCAGAATGTGTATGGGCAGCCCTGAAGACAGGGCCGATGTGGCAAACAGTCTTCGGAAATCGTGTGGAGTGAATTTGCATTCGTCACCGTTCTCGTCTTTGAGGCCAGCTCTGTTAATCGCGTCGCGTATGGCGATCCTGACCCACCCGCAACCAGGTGTGCTGCTCGGCGGGTGGGTCATATCCTTTCGATGGCAACAAATGGGCGAATGTAAGCGTCTTCGAGGACGCGTTGGGTGAGAATCGCGTGCTCTACACCGAGCTCGCTTGCAATCCAAGCCCGTAAGAGCAGCACACATTCACGCCACCCATTGGCAACGTCGACCGGTTGGGGTGCGGCCCGGTTGACGTGCTTAAGGGCGTTGTATGCGTCGGCGATATTTTGGGACCAGTCGGCGTTGGCCTTGACGAAAGGGAGAACTCCATCCAGGTCTTGCACGATGCGATTAAGCCGCGTCTTGAAGTTCATTCGGTTGGCCGTGGATTCGGACGTTCCGTCATCCCGAACGGCGATCAGATATCCCAAGGCCTCCAGACCGATTGCCACCTGCGTCAGGCGTACCTCTGTGGATAGATTCTCCAGGTAGAGACTGGAAATGGCGGGGTCAAAGGCGCGAGAGAAGTCCTCTCTGAGCTGTATCCAGCGGGAGATTCCTTCGGGTCCCAGCTCCGCGTATTCAATGAGGTGTGCAGTTCTTGGCGTTTCTTCTACGGGCAATGATGAAGTGTCGTCGATGACCTCCAACCATTGCTCGCGCGTTCCGGCGTTGCCGGTGGGTCCTTGCAACGGGTAGTCGGAGCGCATCACTCGCTCCGCGATCAAGGATTCTGAACGCCAGCGCGATACGGCCAGAAGGTCACGGAGGGCTCGCAGTGCGCCGAAATGGGTACGCCAGGACGATTCATATTCTGTTCTATGCTCCAAACGGACTGAATCTCGGATTTCTAGTGAATGCAGGGTCCTTGACTTCGTATATGTGGGGCGAAGCGTAAGGCCAGAATCGGGAATGTTGATTGGTCCGGGGGAAAGTAGGTTGATGTCTATCTGCTGCCTTCCAGTTTCCTCGACGAATGTGCGCGTCTGATGGATGCTCGTTGTTCCGAGCCAGGAGCGCAGCCCCGACACTTCACACTGCAGCCCGTTTATTTTTGCGTACGACAAGCTTGAGGCCCCGAGGATTGCAGCGCCGACATTTATCCGTCCGGTGCCGATGAAGAGATTGGTGTCATAGCCGTCAGAGCGGCATCCGACGAGGGTAATCGGCCCGTGCGAGTCACGGAAGATGAGTTCGGAGGGACACTCAGGGTCGGGCAGCGCGCGGTTAGAGTCTTGGTCTGGGTAGAAGGCGTCGTTCGTGAACCATCGGCCATACTGGGGATTCTTCTCTGAGTCCCAGCGCATCGAGACATAGATCCCTTTTTCCGAGCGTTCGATGGTTGCGCTGATGTCCGGAGTGTTTGGGTCTTCGTCGAAGAGGCTGCCATGACGGCGGTCACCGATTTTTAGTTCGTTGGTCATAGGGAGATTGTCCGCTAATCGACTCCGTGGTGAGGGATCACCCCCAATGGCGATCCGGAACGCGTGCCGCGTCGAATAAGTCAGGCCTGTTTGGCTTACTTGGCCCGGATAGCGCGCCGGGTCAACATGCCCTCGCGAGGTCACCTTATCCGCACCATCGTCGGCGTCGCATAACCCTTGAGATACGAGGCGTCTCATTGCCGGCGATCGCTGCGGCGGCCGTGCTCTAATTTCCGCGGAATGGTGTGGGCTCATCCGCGGCCGACGGTCCCCGTAACTACGTTTCGAAACTTTGCGGCTGAGTCGATGTGGTCATCGTTAGTTTCGAGACATCGGCGGAGCCGAAGACGAAGCTGATCGGCTCCGCACGCGTTTCAACGCTGCTGCAGTCCACCAACCAAGCAGCCGGCGGACCTTCTGGGCGCCGGCGTCTGACTACATGACTCACAGCCATGAAACCTGACAGCAGTGTTCTGAGTGGCAGGTTGTAGCCATGTAGCGCGGTGTCGAATAAAAGCCTCAGCTGTCCCTATCGATATCCACTAGACAGAAGCGTCACGGCGCCGCGAGGCACAGTCGCATTCGTCGATCCCCCGCTGGTACCCGCGCGAAGAGGGCCAACATGAGTCTCGTCGTCCCGGGCGCCGTCGTCGGGCGCGGTGACCCGGGAGCCTCCTCGCAACCGGGTTCAGGGCGTCGGGGCTCTTTATTGTGTGCCGGTAAGGGTGGCCAGGGCGTCGACGGCTTTCTCGAGGGAATCCATCGAGAGGACCGACAGCGGTACATTCGGCCTTCGGCTGTCAAACCGGCTGGAAAGGAGGCTCGCTGCGACATCCTGGAGTCCCGGGGTACCGGCCAGCTGACGGAGAAACGAATCCAGCACCGCGGCGTCGGGCCATTGTTCCTCAGACATCTTCGACATCCGCCGGAAGTTGAACTCCACCGATGTTCCCTGGGCGCTGAAGTAGGAGAAGGACACGGTTCCCAGGCGCGTTCCGTGGTGAAAGATCGCCAGGCTCCCCGCGGGGTTGATCGCCCTGGATCCGGAGAACGTCAATCCTGCCGAACGTGCCGTCGTCAAGAAAAAATCCAGCCGGTCGACATTATCCGGGTCGTGCTCTCGCATCCAGGAACGAATAGTATCTTCATCCCACATAGATAGGCCCGGGCTGACCGGCGCAGACCTTGCGGCAGTCCCCAGGTACTTCGACAAGACGCGCGCGAACGTGTCCCCCGTAGCCACGAGCCACTCGACTAGTTCTTGTGACTGAGACTCATCCTGGAAGTCGCCCGGACGGCTGATAACGAGCTTGGATGCCTTGCGGTCGGGCTTGTCGTCCCAGTCGAGGACGCAACCGAGGTCTGTTTCGATGGCGTCGCGCTGGGCCAGCAGCTTCGCGTAGAGGTCTTTGTCGTGGTTGATCCAGAAGATCGTTGTGACGAGCTTCTTCTGCGAGTTGGCCTGGAGGGAGATCACCGCACGGGAGTCTCCGATGCCGACGTCGTACCAGTGCTGCGGGGCGGGCTTGCGCCAGGCACTGATGTGGGTCGCATTCGCCAGGCCGTAGTCGCGTACCCGTTCGAAGAACGCAAGCTGGGCGTCCTTCACTGACACTCTGCTTCCGGTCCGAGCGGGACCGTTCATCTTCTTGCGGCGGGCCGCCATCGCCTCCTCGTCGACGTCAAGACCGGCCGCTTCGGCGAGCTCTTCAGCGCCGATGAACTGCTCGGGGTCCGCATGCCCTTCTGCATCAAACCGGAGCCCCTCTTCCTCAAGCGCCACTCGTGGGTCATCGTTGCGGCCGGGCTCGGTCCAGCGGAAACCAGATGAGATCGTCCCGCCGCTCTGCAAGACTCTCCAGGCGTTGGCCATTGAGTAGTTCGCAATAATCGCGGCCAACGGTTGAGCCCAGGTGCCTGCCACGATCGCGACGTCGCCGTACGAAGTCCAGCGCCCTGCAGGGATCTCGGCGACGATCGCAGCAATTTGGCTGCGCAGCGCTGATGGCTCGTCGCCGACTGCGATGATGCTCTCGTCCGGGCCCGGCCACAGCTCAATGATCTTCTCTGCTAATTCAGCGCTACGGGTGTTGATCTCCTCGACGCCCCATGTGCCGTGCGCAGCGATGGCTTGGTTCATCGATACCCCGCTCTTGGCCAGCATGTCGCGCTTCTCCTCGAACGGCTTGTTGCTGAGTTCGCTGTTGTACCCGCTCAGAGTGAGGTTGCCGATCGTATGCACGGCCCGCTCGTGTTCGTAGTCGATGTCCGCATCGGCGCTGAACCCCGCGGCGAAGGTCTTGCGCACGGATTCAGTCATCGTCTGTGGCAACACATGCTCAATCGTCAGATGCTTAGGGTCGAGCTCGACGATCTCCTTCGGGCGGTAGGCCTCTTCGAGCCACTGCAGGATGAGCTTTTTTTGCGGTCCGCGGCCCTGCCAGTAGAACGCGATCGTGTTGGCGGCCTCGCGAACCTGGAGGTCGGTCGCAAAATGCTTCCGGCCGCGGGACAGGTACTCTCGCAGCGCCACGTCGATGCGGTCCGCATCACTGATCGCACCTACAGCCTGGAGCAGCGTTCGGTTCAGATTTGCGGTGGCCCGCCCGATCACGATGCGCCTCACGAAGTACGACTCCAGGTAAGTCAACGCCCGCACAACTTCATCGTCAGCAGCCGTGCCGGCAGCACGCCGGGCGAGGATCTGCATCACCACCGGATACGCGGTCGTCGAGCCCCAAGCCCTGATCCGGGTGAGGCGACGGCGAATCTCCGCGTGCCTCTCCCCCGCAGGCGTGAGAATCGTCGCGAGCACGTCACCCAGCTTGGCGATGCGGATCACTTCAGCCTCTAACTCATCGATGCTCTTCAGTCTCTCGAGCCGATGCTGCTGTCCGACATAGGTATCCGACTGCTTCGCACGTTCGTCACGCTGAGCGAGGTCGAGCCAGAACAACAACTCGAGATTCTCTGAGTCGAGCTTCCTCTCCAGCGGAAGCCAAATGTTCTCATGGACCATCTCTGCCCGGTCACCGAGCCGCATGAACAAATAGTTCTTGAGCAGATCACTTTGCGTCAGGCGTAGGCCCGTGTTGTTCAGCGACTCAAAAATGCGGTGTGCGTTGTCGGACGGCTCCGCAGTCACGACGACGAGCGCGAGACCGCGGACCACGGCGGCTTCGAGCAGCTCCAGGTCATGCGGATCATCCGGGTCTCCGGCCGCGGCGATCTTCGCACGGAAGAAGCGGTAGGCGTCTCCGACGGCGTCCTCCCCGCCAGCCTGCGGCGCACGATTGAGTACCGCCATGTAAGCGGGCCGATCTGACTGTGTCGGCATGACCTTAAGCGGCTTGCCGCCGTCGAAGACGTTAATTAGGTACTGTGCGTCAATGCCGTTCGCCCGGTCGGCTTGCCCGGTCTCGATCAAATGATCGCGGAGAGCAGCCAGAAGAAGAGTCAGCGTGGTCAGCCGCTGCTGGCCGTCGACGACAAGGAACTTGTTGACGCCGATGGCGCCGAAATCAGGACTGCTCGCCAGCACGAGGGAGCCGATGAAGTGTGAGGCCTTCGGGTCGTCGCCAAGAGTACGCTCCAACTCGACGACGTCCGACCACAGTTGGTCGAGCTGCTTCTTGCCCCACGAATACACGCGTTGGTAGAGCGGGACCTGGTACTGCTTCTTGCCCTCCAGAACACCCGCGAGCGTCCCGTTCTCCGCTCGAACCACAAATGCCTCCCTGGGGTTTTGATAATGGAACGAGACTACATGGAGAGGTCACCCGGCTCATTTCACGAAGAGTGACTCTCATTGAGACCGGGGTGTTCGGCGCCCGGAGTGGCCTCAGGCGTGATGCGCTGCAGCAACGCATCGTGTGCCTGTTGCAGAGTGCCGGCCCGCGCTTTCTGCTGCCGCCAATCTAGTAAGGGCCTCCGCTTTCTCCCTGGCCGCCTCCAGTGCCGCGGTCTAGGCCTGCTCCAGCTGCACCACTCCTGCGGTTTACACCGCCATCTTCGCGCCCCCGGCTCCCCAGGGCTGCACTCTGTGCTGTAGGCTCGCGTCAATAAACTCCCTAACGGGTGCGGTAACGGGCCACTCGTAGAGGCTTGGTGGGGCGTCCAGGGTCCGCCCGTTAGCCGGTCCCCCACCGCGACATCCTCGACCCGCTCCCCCGCCGCGAAAAATCCCATACATGTGACTGTTAGTTCGGATTGGCGGTTTTTCACAGCTCAGTTTGGCGGTTTTCGCACCGTTGGCATGGTGGATTTAATCGCTCCTTCGCGGCGTTCCGTGATCGCTTGATCTCGCCTCCAGAGAGAATGGTGCGATGCGGCTAGTCCTTGAGTGCTCGCGACCGTCTATAGAACGTTGCTCGGGACATTCCGAGATCGCGGACAACCTGCGCGGCGGGTTCGCCGCCTTCTAATAGGCGGACAGCGCTTCGGATCTGACTGTCGGTGACGCGGCGGGGTCGGCCGCCGAGGTCCTTTCCGGCTTCTCGGCGTTTGTTGATGGAGTCGGTGACGCGTTCGCGTTTGATTTCGTGTTCCATTTGCGCGAGGGCGGCCATGATCGTGAACAGCATCGAGCCCATGGGTGTTGCGGTGTCGACGTCGCTGCCGCCGAGGTTCAGTACGCGCAGACCCGCGCCTCGACCGCGGAGTTCGTCGGCGAAGGCAAGCATGTTCTGTGTGGATCGTCCAAGCCGGTCCAGTGTCGTGATGACGAGGGTGTCCCCGTCGATCAGCGCCTCGAGTGCTCGATCGAACTGGGGTCGTGAAGCTCGCGCCCCGGATACACCGTGATCCACATAGAGGTCATCGCGGCGGACGCCGGCGGCCATGAGGTCCGCCTGCTGCCGGTCGGTGTACTGCTGCCGCGTCGAAACACGTGCATAGCCGATCAGTTTCGTCATGGGCAGCTCCGACGTGTCTCGTAACTAAGGGTGAATACACCGATTTAACCAGAAGCTTTCGAGACATAGTTACGAGACTCACCGGCCGTGCAAGAATTCGTTCAATTCCACAAAATTTAGGGCACTGCCTGTAATTCTCCGCGGTATTTGGCGTGTATTTCGCGGCGTTATATGGCGCGGTCAGGTGCCGATGAGCAGGGTTTCGCGGGCTGCTTCTACGACTTCCTTGGTGATGCTGTTGAGCTGGTTGATGTCGCGGATGCGCGTGATTTGAGTGAAGAGGCGCTGGATGAGCCGGAAGTTGCCGTTGGTGATCCGGGCGACGGCGGCGACGGCTTCGGCGTCGGTGAAGTCGTGGGGGTCGATGGTTAGGCCGAGTTCCTGCCAGCGGTTTGCCAGGACGAAGGTGAGTTCCTCGGTGCTGAGGGTCCGGTAGTGGTGGGCGAAGCCGATGCGGCTGTAGAGCTGGGGGTAGCGGGCGAGGCGTTTTTCGATGCCGGGCATGCCGATAAGGATGACGCCCATGGTGTGGCGGTCGTAGTAGTCCCTGACTTGCTCGAGCGCTGGAGGTTTGAGCCGGTCGGCCTCGTCGATGATGAGGAGTTCGGTCAGGCCGGATGCCCGGGAGTCGCGGTGCTCGAAGACGTCGATGTTGCCTTCCCGGGCGTATTCGGCTGCCCAGGAGATTCTTTGACACGTCCGGGGTAGTTGCCGGTCGATCTCCCGGGGGCTGATGGTCACGGTGGGGGTCCAGAATGCTGTTCTGGCTTCGATCACGCAGGCAGGGACGGGCTCGGTGTTGGTTTGACCGGTCCGTTGCCATTGTTCCCATTCGGTCGCGCCGGCGTAGGCGCGTGCGGAGAGGGTTTTGCCGACGCCGGGCGGTCCGTAGCAGACGCCGATGTGGCGGTTGGTGCGTACCGCGGTGGCGAATTCGGTGAAGCGCCGGTGCTCCTTGGTGATGAGAAGTGCCGGTGTGTCGGGCGGGACCGGCGGCGGGGCGGCGGAAATTTCGCCGAGATCGTTGAAGAGGAAGCGGCGTCCGTCGTCATTCTCGTCCTTGGCGGCCATGGGCGTTCCTCTCATGGGTCAGTCTTCGGCGTAGGTGCGGAGCCGGTGCTGTTTGGGATCCGCGGGTTGCCCGCCGGTTTGGGCGGGTTCGGCAGTTTCCGGTGGCGCGTAGCGGTCGTCGGCGGGGAGGGCGTCGGCGAGGCTGAGTTTGGTGCGCAGCTGTTTCTTCAGTTCGTTCCGGCGTGCTGATCTGGCCGCCTTGAGCTGCTTGAAGCTGACTGAACCGGCGGCGAGTTCCGGGGCGATGGCACGGCAGATGAAGGTGTCCTGGTGCCAGATACGGATCTCGGCCATGTCCCGGGGGTCGTAGCGGATGGTGACGGTCTCGCCGACGTAGGCGGAGAGTGTGAGGTCCAGGTAGCGCAGGCCGTTGAAGTGGATGCCGTCGCGGTGGACGATGCGCTGGTGTGCGACGGTCAGGAGCAGGAGGTCAAGTTCCTCGGGCCGGGCCGGCATTCTGGGGATCCAGCCGCCGGCCTGCCAGCGTGCGGCGGGGACCTCTCCGGTTTCGGAGTGCGTGCGCTGGTTGTATTCGTCAACGATAAACCGCTCGAGGACGGTGTCGAGCTGCTCCAGGGTCATCGTCGGTGGTGTCGCCGGGGTCCCATGGGTGCCGTGCGGGATGAAGCCGGGCAGATGCGGCAGGAGCCCTTCGGTGAGGGTGCGGTAGAACCGCTCAATCTTCCCGCGGCCCTGAGGTACGCCGGGGAGGGAATGGATGAGGCGGATGTGGGTGTCAAGGCAGACCCGTTCAAGGTGGGTGCTGGTGAAATCGGCGCCGTGATCGCTGTAGAGGAGATCGGGCAGACCCATGACGGGCCAGGTCGGATGGTTCTTGCGCTGCACGGCCTGGTGAAGGGCCAGTGCCGTCTGGAGCGCGGTCGGCGCACCGGTGAACACGGTGTAGCCGGCGACGGCGCGGGAGTAGTCATCGAGGACGACAGTCAGCCACGGGCGTGCGCGGGCGCCGGCGGCGTCGAGGATCTCGATGTCCAGCTCGGTGTGGTCGCACTGCCACTGCTCGTTCGCGCGGCTGGCGGTGCGCCGGTACACCAGCTCAAACCGGTCCCGGTACGCGGCGTCGCCTTCGAGGGCGATGGTTCGCAGTCCGGGATCGATGGCGGCAACGACCGCCCGGACCGTCGAGTAGCCGGGGGCGGGCAGACCGCGGTCGAGCGCGACGGCACTGATCCGCCGGTGGATGAACGCGATAGTCGGCGCCGGCCGGCGGAGCGCGAGGCCTTCGATCGCACCCACGATCTCAGGCGGGAGCGAATGGCTCCCTTTGTCCGAGCGTGGCCGGCGGCCCAGGCCCTCGACCGAGCCGCCGGCCCGGAATCCTGCCGTCCACCGCTGCAGTGTGCGGAGGGGGATGCCGGCCTGGCCGGAGATCCTGGCGAGGGGAACTCCGTCGTCGAGGTGCTGCCGGAGCAGCGCCGCCCGGTCGTCGGCCGACAGCCGATGCTTCATGACCGGCGGTCTTCGGCCGCCTGCCGGTGGCGGTAGAGCGTCGCGCGGCTCCAGCCGACGAGGCGGGCCGCTTCCTCAGCGGTGCGTCCCTTCGCGCGGGCGTCTTGGGCGATCGCGAGCTTGTCGGCGATGACGAGCGGGTCGGACAAGGGCCGGCCGAACCGGGTTCCGCCCTGCCGCGCCGCGGCAATGCCCGCGTTCACGCGTTCGACGATCAGCTCCCGCTCGTACTCGGCCAAAGTCGCAAGCATGTTCAGCATCAGGCGGCCCGACGTTGTTGTGGGGTCAATACCGTCCGAAATGGACCTCAGGAGCACACCGCGTTCCCGCAGCAGGTTTACCGTGTTCAACACATCGATCAAGGACCGGCCGAGCCGGTCCACCCGCCACACGACGACCGTGTCACCCGGCTCAACATACGCGAGGAGCTTTTTCATCCCGGGCCGCTCAATGGCTGCCTTGCTCCCGGACGTGACGTCGGCGAACACATCGCGTTTCTGAACCCCGGCATCGACCAGTGCATCGAGCTGCAGCTTCGCGTCCTGGCCCGACGTACTCACGCGCGTATACCCGAGATGTCTCACCCGGCCATTGTGCCTCAGAAACCCCCGGACGGCACCCGCCTGAGACGATCCACGGTGAGACACCTTTACAAGACACAGGGCGGCCCGGCAGGACGCCGATTCCTTAGACCCTCCAAGACACGACGGCCGTGTCTTGAAAAGCTGTTGGTTTTTGAGACAAGGTATTGGCGCATCTCACGTGCAGGTCAGTGAGGCAAGCCGTGCACTCCGTCTTCTGTAAGGGCGGGGCTTTCGCCGGCAAGTAGCAGTCGGTTCTGAAACTCTGCATGGAGGTAGCTGCGGTGCTCAGGGTTCCTGTTCGAGTTCTGCCAGTCGGGCCCGCACCTGGTCGCCGAGTCCGCAGATGAGGTCGAGCTGCTCCGGCGTGAGGTGGTCGATCAGAACCTTGCGCACGTCGCTCACGTGTGGCGCGGCGGCAGCCTCGATGAGCTCGCGACCTTGCGGCGTGATGACCAGGACGGCGCCGCGTTGGTCCGCCGCGCAGCGTTCGCGGCCCACGAGACCGCGCTTTTCCATCCGGGTCAGATGCTGCGAGAGCCGGCTCTTCTCCCAGCGCAGAAGGCCGCCGAGCATGAATGCCCGCAGCCGCCCGTCCGGCGCCTCCGACAGGTGCGCCAGCACCTGGTAATCGGCGCTCGACAGACCGCTGCGCTGGCGCAGCTGCCGCTCGATGTACTGGGACAGGTCGGCCTGCATCGTCATCAGGCTACGCCAGGCACGCTGCTCCCGGTCGTCCAGCCAACGTTGATCACTCATACCTGCCACGTTACCCCATAGTTGACATGTTAACCATCTGGTGCCTACAGTTTGGTTAACACATAAACTACCTGGAGGTTTTGCCGTGCCCATCACAGCCATCGTTCTCAGCGCTCTACTGGCCCTCGCCGCACTGGGCGCGGGCATCCCCAAGATC
>NZ_FNJS01000021.1:0-83374 GCF_900104405.1 Arthrobacter sp. ok909
GAGCCGAAGGCCAGGCGGAAAGCACCCTGGGCCTTCGCGATGTTGTTGGCTTCCTCGATGCCGACGGCGGACTCGACGAGCGGGATGACCGGGGTCTTGCCGTCCATCCGGTGGAAGCTCTCCGTGACCTGGTCCGCCGATTCGGTCTTGGCCAGCATGACGCCCAGCAGGCCGGGGGTGCCGCGCAGCCCGGCGAGGTCGTCGGCCCAGAACCGGCTGGTGGCGTCGTTGATCCGGACCCACGCGCTGCCGCCGGCGGTCAGCCAGTTCACCACGTTGTCGCGGGCGGCGTCCTTCTGGGACGGGTCCACCGCGTCTTCGATGTCGAGGATGATCGCATCGGCCCGGGAGACGGCGGACTGGTCGAAGAGTTCGGGCTTCATCGCGTTGACCAGCAGCCAGGAGCGGGCAATGTCGGCCGGGATGTTGCGCTCCGGGATGAAGGCCCGAGCTTCAATGAGCCCCGGGGTGGTGTCTTCGGTGCTTTGGGGCATGTAGGTGGGCTGCGTCATGGGTCTCCGTGCTAAGTCAGTTATGTGATGGTGCTGTGGATGTCATCCGATAGCAGAGCCCGTCTTCGGCTTCTTCCGGGTCCGCCCACACCTCGATCCCGCGTGCGGCTTCGTACATGGTGCGTGGTTGGGCGGCGTCGCCTGCGATCCAGAGCGCTGTGGAGTCTGCCATGGCATCATCGATGGTTCCGGTGCGGATGAGTTGGCCGTGCTGGCGGATCTGGACGGTCGCTCCAATAAGCCGGCGCCAATGGATGTAGTGGCGGAGCATGATCGGCCCTCCGTGGTCGGCTTCGTGCCGGTTGCTGGGGCCGTTCGATGGGGTCATGGTGCGGTCAGGGCCGACGCCACGGCTTTGCCCAGTTCTTCTGTGGTGGCATTGCCGTTCATGTCGGGTGTGAGGTTGTGTGTCCCGCCGGCGAGCACGGTTTCCATGGCGGTGGTGATGGCGGCCGCGGCTTCCGGTTCGCCCAGGTGTTCAAGCATCATGGCCGCGCACCAGACTTGCCCGATGGGGTTGGCGATGCCTTTGCCGGCGATGTCCGGGGCGGAGCCGTGGACGGGTTCGAAGAGGCTGGGGAACTTGCGCTCGGGGTTGATGTTGCCGCTGGGGGCGATGCCGATGGTTCCGGTGCAGGCCGGGCCGAGATCGGAGAGGATATCGCCGAAGAGGTTGCTGGCGACGACGACGTCGAACCAGTCGGGGTGCATGACAAAGTTCGCGGCCAGGATGTCGATATGGTATTTGTCCACGGTGATCCCGGGGTAGCCGGCGGCCATGGCCTGCACCCGTTCGTCCCAGTAGGGCATGGTGATGGAGATGCCGTTGCTCTTCGTGGCGGAGGTCAGGTGCTTCTTGGGCCGGCTTTGGGCCAGGTCGAAGGCGTATTGGAGGATCCGGTCCACACCGGTGCGGGTCATGACGGTTTCTTGGATGACCGTTTCACGGTCGGTGCCTTCGAAGATCTTTCCGCCGATGCTGGAGTATTCGCCTTCGGTGTTTTCGCGCACGACGTAGAAGTCGACATCGCCCGGGACCCGGCCGGTCAGGGGGCTGGGCACCCCTGGCAGGAGCTTGACCGGGCGGAGGCTGACGTACTGGTCGAAGTGGCGGCGGAACTGCAGGAGGCTGCCCCACAGCGAGACGTGGTCGGGGACGACCTCGGGCCACCCGACGGCGCCGAAGAAGATGGAATCGAACTGGTTCAGTTCTTCGAACCATCCGTCGGGCAGCATTTTCCCGTGCTGGGTGTAGTAGTCCGCGGAGGCGTAGTCGAAGTGTTCGTAGGTGAGGTTGAGGTCGAAGGCTGAGGCTGCGGCGTCCAACACGCGCAGCCCTTCGGGCACGACTTCGGTTCCGATTCCGTCGCCGGGTATGACTGCGATGCGGTGGGGTTTCGACATCAGGATCCTTCTTCGTCTTGGTCAGGTGTTCGGGGTTAGCGGTCGACCGGGTGTGCCGGTTCGCGGTTTTCGAGGACGTCGATGACGGCGTGCGCGGCTGCCAGGCCGGCCCGTGTCCGGGCTTCGGATGTCTGGCCGGCGAGGTGGGAGGTGATGAGCACGTTGTCCAGGCCCCGTAGGGGGCTGTCGCGGGGCAGGGGTTCGCTCTCGAGCACGTCCAGCGCGGCGCCGGCGATGGTGCCGTCGGACAGTGCCTTGGCCAGGGCCTCTTCATCCACGAGTGAGCCTCGGGCGGTGTTGATGAGGACGGCGGTGGGTTTCATCGCTTGCAGCCGGGGCCCGTCGATGAGCGGGCCGGTGCTCTGGCCTGCGCGGGTGTGCAGGGAAAGGTAGTCAGCGTCCCGGATGACGGTGTCGAGATCGGTGAACTGAACCGCAGTGCTGTCGCGGTCTGGGTGGGTGGTGCTGACCTTGACGGTCATGCCGAGGGCGACACCCAGGCTTGCGGTGGCGCGTCCGCTGGGGCCGTAGCCGATGATGCCCAGGGTGGAACCGCGCAGTTCATGGCCGGCTTCCCGGGGCCAGTGGCCCTGGCGGACGGCGGTGGTGACCTCGGGGAGGCGGCGTGCGGCCATGATGATCAGCCCAATGGTCAGTTCGGCGACCGAGTGGTGGTTTGTTCCGGGGACGTTGCAGACCCTGATTCCTTGTGCGGTCGCGGCCTGGATGTCGATGGAGTCGTACCCCACTCCGCTGCGTGCGATAACTTGCAGGGAGGAAGCGGCGGTGAGCATATCGGCGGTCACCGGTTCGCTGGCAAGGATCGCGCCGGAAATTCCGTCGAACATCGAGCGGCGTTCATCAAGGGTCCGTGAACCCTGAGATGGTGAGTAGACCGGTTCCAGACCGCGTTCCCGCAGGAGCTGGTCGACGGCGTCTCCCGGGTGGAGGTAGTCGGAAGTGATCAGGATGCGGGCGGCCATGGTGCGGGTTCCTCTTCGATGATGCAGCAGGCAGGAGCGCAACGTCTCCGCCGGTTGACGGTTTTTGGCGGGCAGGGCCGCCGCGGTGTGCGCGGCGGCCCTGCCCGGTGCGGTGTTAGTGGACGCTGATCCTTTCGGTTTCCACAGCGGCCGGTGCTGTTGACTCGACTCCGGTGTTCTTTTGGCCTGCGGCGTGCAGGGCCTTGCGGGCTTGTACCGGGTCGAAGTCCTTTTCCCATTTGCCGACGACGACGGCCGCGAGGACGTTGCCGATGACGTTGATAAAGACGCGGCCTTCGTTCAGGAGCCGGTCGACGCCGACGATGAGGGCAAGTGCTGCGGTGGGGATGGCGCTGACGGCACCGAGGGAACCGGCCAGCACGATGAAGGCTCCGCCGGTGACGCCGGCGGTTCCCTTGCTGGAGATCATCATGAGACCGACCATGGCCAGCTGCTGCTCCCAGGAGAGGTGGATCCCGACGGCCTGGGCCAGGAACACGGAGGCCATGGTCAGGTAGATCGCGGATCCGTCGAGGTTGAAGGAGAACGCGGAGGGGATCACGATGCCGACGGTGGGCTTGCCGACGCCCATGTTTTCGAGCTTCTTCATCACCTGCGGGAGCACGGCCTCGCTCGAGCAGGTGGCGAGGGCGATTAGGAGCTCGGCTTTGAAGTAGCGCATCACCGTGAAGATGTTCAGTCCGCAGGTCCGGGCGATGGTGCCCAGGACGACGATGACGTAGACGATGCAGGTTCCGGTGAACAGCAGCACCAGGTAGCCGAGCTGCTGGAGGCTGGTGGCCCCGTATTTGGCCACGACGGCGGCTAGGGCACCGAAGGTGCCGATCGGGGCCAGGCGCATGAGCCACCCGACGATCCTGAACACGACCGTGGACAGGGCCCGGATGCCGCCGGTGAGCATGGCGCCCGATTCGCCGGAGACGTTCAGGGCCGCGCCGAAGACGATGGAGACCAGAAGGGCGGCGGGGATGGTGCTGCCGGTCACGGCGCCGAAGAACGAGGTGGGGATCAGGTTGGTGACGAACTCGATGCCGTCGAAGCTCTTGCCGGCGCCCGGGACCTTGTCGGCGTTCAGCTTGGAGACGTCGATGTTCATTCCTTCGCCTGGGTGGAAGACGTTGGCCACGACCAGGCCGATGAGCATCGAGATGAGCGAGAGGACGATGAAGTAGCCGAGGGCCTTGAGGCCGATGCGCCCTGCCTTGCGCAGGCTGTCCATGGAGGCGACGCCCAGGGTCACGACGCAGAAGACGACCGGGATGATGATCATCTTCACGAGGGCGATGAACCAGTCGCTCAAGGGGCTCAGTTGCTGGCCGAGCTGGGGCAGGAAGAAGCCGACGCCGATTCCGAGGACTCCGCCGAGGAGCACCTGGAACCAGAGCTCCCGAAGGAGCCGGCCGAACCGGGACCGCTGTTTGGGCGGGGTGGCGGATTGTTGCGGGTTCTGCATGGTGTGGGACGACATCGTGAGTGCTCCTTTGCACGTCGGACGGAGAAGGTTGGAGAGGTGCGGTCCCGGGCAGTGATGTCTGCCCGGGACCGGGGCACTACCAGATGGGTCAGTTGTGCAGTTCGCGGAGGACCTTGTAGAACTCGGCCTTGCCTTCCAGGCCGATGCCCGGCAGGTCGCCCGGAGCCACGCGGCTGTTGACGATGACGGCGTCGTCGGTGAAGCCGCCGGTGGGCTGGAACTCGCCCGGGTAGGACTCGTTGCCGCCCAGCTTGAGGGCCGCGGCGATGTGCAGGGAGAACTGGTGTCCGCCGTGGGGGATGCAGCGGCGCGAGGACCAGCCGTGCTGGGCCAGCATGTCCTGGATCCGGCGGTATTCGGTCAGCCCGTAGCTCAAGGCCGGGTCGACCTGGATGAAGTCGCGGTCCGGGCGCATCCCACCGTAGCGGACCAGGTTCCGGGCGTCCTGGAGGGAGAACAGGTTCTCTCCTGTTGCGATCGGGTTCTTGTAGTGCTCGGAGAGGGTGGCGTTCAGGGCGTAGTCCAGCGGGTCGCCGACTTCCTCGTACCAGAACAGTCCGTACTGGTCGATGGCCTCGCCGTACGCCAGCGCGGTCTCCAGGTCGAACTTGCCGTTGACGTCCACCATCAGGCGGGAGGCGTCGCCGTCGAGGACCTCGATCACGGCTTCGATGCGGCGGAGGTCTTCAGCGAGGTCGGCGCCGCCGATCTTCATCTTGACCACGTTGTAGCCCTTGGCTAGGAAACCGCGCATTTCGTTCTGCAGGTCCTCGAGGCTCTTGCCGGGTGCGTAATAGCCGCCGGCGGCATAGACGAAGACGTCCTTGTCCGGGTTTCCGTCGCCGTAGTGGTCCGAGATCCACCGGTAAAGCGGGACCCCGGCGATCTTCGCGGCGAGGTCGTGCAGGGCCATGTCGGCGACACCGACGGCGACAGAGCGTTCGCCGTGGCCGCCCGGCTTCTCGTTGGACATCATCAGGTCCCACGCCTTCTCCGGGGAGAGCTGGCCATCCTCATCGAGAAGGTCTTCGGACGGAGCATCCATGATGCGCGGAAGAATGCGATCCTTCAGGATGCCCGTGGCGTTGTAGCGGCCGTTGGAGTTAAAGCCATAGCCAACCAGAGGCTTCCCGTCGACGAACACATCGCTGACCAGGGCGATGATCGTGCAGTCCATCTTGGTGAAGTCAATGAAGGCGTTCCGGATCGAGGAGCTGATGGGAATGGTGCCTACGTGGGCGGAAACGATTTTCATCTTTGAATCTCTCCTGAATGGGTATCTTATTTCTTATAAGACTTGATCTAAGGCTGGGCCGATAGTGACCAGGAACACAAGGCCTCGGAGCAAATATCTTATAAGACCTTGGGCTCAAGGTTAGCCCGGGGTGACGGGCAGCACAAGTCCTGCGAGGGAATTTCTTATAAGATGTTCCCAGCGGCCTATACTGTGCATGAGGGGGCCACACCCCGATGAGGGATTCGGAGCGGCAGATGAACACCACAAACGTCTTTTCCAGCAAGGGCAGCCTGGCGTACAGCGAGCTCCGCCAGCTAATCCTCTCCGGCGGCCTTGCCCCTGGCTCGCGCGTCTCCCAGTACGAACTGGCGGACAACATGCAAATGAGCATCACCCCCCTGCGGGAAGCGATCCGCCGGCTCTCAAGCGAGGGCCTGATCATCATGGACACTCACCGGGACTCCCGCGTGGCTGATGTGAGTGCTTCGGAGGCCCGCGAGCTGCTGGAGGTCCGCCTCTCTCTGGAGCCGTCGGCGACCGAGCTGGCGGCATACCGCAGGACCGAGGCTGACATCGACGCCATGCGAACGGCAGCGGAGAAACTGCTGCCGGTCACCCGGGTCTGGGGCGAGGACGCCATCACGGCACACCGCGATTTCCACCGGGCCGTCTACACCGCCTCCCACAACGCCACCATGATCAAGCTCCTGGATGACCTGTGGGACAAGTCCGACCGCTACCGTCGCCTTGGCCTGGAACTTCCTTCCGGTGATGAGCCCCGGACCATCGACCTGAACCAGCACCACCAGATTCTTGAACTTGTAGACTCCGGTGATGGTCCCGGCGCGGCCGAACTCGCGCGGATCCACATCGCCAACAGCCTCACAGCGTCAGTAACCGGCGCCCTGGAGGAACGCGAGAATGTCCAGTCAGTAACCCCGGAGAAGACCGCCTAGTATCCGCTGGCTTCCGCCGGTCGTCAGGAAACCGGCAGCTGCTGCCGCCATGGACGGCCGTTTGTGAACCAAGCCAGCTGTTCAGTGCAGCACCGACGGCCGTTCAAAGCCCGGGACGGTCCGTCCTTTAGGCTGCAAAAGGGGCGGCCTGTGCCGCGGTAGGGGTGTACGCAGTGCCGTCGCGCAGCATAGCCCACAGAACGTTGAGCCGGGCGAGGGAAGCATCGCCTGGATGTGGGTTTTGTCTTCGGTGCGTTTTCGGTCGTAGTAGGTCCTGGACGCTGCGCAGCTTTTCAAGGCCGATAGTCCGGACAGGTGGAAGACCCGCAGCAGGCACGTTCCAGGGCCTGGAGGTATTCGAGCAGCTGGGCCTGCAGGCGGTTGATCGCCCGGACTCCGTCAGCGGATTAGTTGCCCCTGCGGGCGGTGAGGATACGCACCCCCGTGCTGGTCTCGTCCCCGGCCCGCAAGGGCTGCAGGTCGTCCGGCCACAGCAACCAAAGCCATACCCGCCTCCCCTGAGCAGCCAGACCCTACAACGGCCACGGAAAGCTACCCGGCAACACCATAAGGACAGCACCCGACGGACGCGAGCATGACAGAAACCGACAAGTAATTGACAATTTCTGTAACACGACGGGGGTCTCCGCTAGCCAAGAGGGCCGGGATCGTTCATGCTTAGCTATGACCTCAACGCCGAGCCAGTACCGGATCATCGCGGTATGCACCGGAAACATCTGCCGGTCCCCGATGGCCGAACTTATGCTGGCGGAGGCATTCCGTGCCGAGCGCCTCACCCGGGCGGCGGTTGATTCGGCAGGAACCACCGCGTATGAGGCCGGCCGGCCCATCGATCCCCGGGCCGCGCGCAAACTTACCTCCCAGAACATTGCCTCAGACCGCCACGTGGCGCGCGAATGGCGCCCCGAATGGTTCGTCAGCCGCGAGCTGATCCTGGCCCTCGACGTCGACCACTACGGGTGGCTCCGGCAGGCGGCACCGGACCGCGAGTCCCTGGCCAAAATCCGCATGCTGCGCAGCTTCGACCCCGCGGTGGCGGACAAGGACCCGCTGGAGCAGGGCATCGAGGACCCGTGGTACGGCGGCCACACCGACTTCGACACCACCTGGAACCTCATCCGGGCCTCCGTTCCGGGGATCGTGGAGCACGTTCGCACCGAACTTCAGCGCCGGGGCGGGCAACATCACGGCGGCGATCAACCCAATGCACAGCAGCGGGTACGCTCTATTTCATGAGCCCCGCACCCGTCATCATCGCAATCGACGGGCGGTCCGGCTCCGGCAAGACCACCCTAGCCATCGAGCTGGCGGCGCGCCTCCGGGAACACCACAAAGTCTCGCTCTTCCACCTTGAGGACATCTACCCCGGCTGGAACGGGCTGGCGGCCGGAATCGAACGTTACGTCACCACGGTGCTGTCGCCCTTGCGGCGCGGGGAGGCCGCGGAGTGGGTCAGCTGGGACTGGGAGCGGCACTACGACGGCGAAGTCCGCACCACGCGCCCGGCCGAAATTGTCCTGGTGGAGGGCGTCGGAGCCGGCGCCGCAGCGGCGCGCCCGCTGCTGGACGCGGTGATCTGGGCCGATTCCTCCGACCCCGACCGCCGGGCCCGGGCGCTGGCCCGGGACGGCGAGACCTACGAACCGTTCTGGGACCAGTGGGCAGCCCAGGAAGATCAATGGCTGGCGGACGACGACGTCCCGGCCCGCGCCGATGTACACGTGCTCAACCGTGCGGACGGCGCTGCCCCCGACGACGTCCTGCAGGCCCTTCAATACCTTCCGGCCGTCGCGCCCGCGCTGCTGCCCGAACTCGCCGTTCGGCGCGCCATGCAGTTGCGGGCTGAACGGATCGACGCCGAGCCTGACGCCGCGCAACTGTTCGATGCGCTCTTCGGCGGCTCAGCCAACGCCGTGTGGCTCGACTCCTCGCTGGATCCGGCGGGCCTCGCCCCGGAGGCTGCGGAACGGAGCCGCTTCAGCATCCTGGCCGACGACGGCGGCCGCTTCGGCCAGGCGGTCCGGCACAGTTCCGGCCTGACCCGCGTCAGCGCGGGCCAGGCCACGGCGACCACCGACGGCCCGTTTTTCCGCTGGCTCGACGGAGTCTGGGGTCGCCGGGCGCTCCGGGCCCCCGAAAACTATCCATGCGGGTTCACCCTGGGCTGGCTCGGGTACCTGGGCTACGAACTCAAGCGCGAAACCGGCGGCACCGACGTCGCGTCCCCCACCCCGGACGCCTGCCTGATCTTCGCCGGCCGCGCCGTCGTCCTGGACCATGCCGAGGGAACGGCCTGGCTGCTGGCTCTGGACACGCCCGACGCCGACGACTGGCTGACGACCGCCCGCGGGGCCGTGGCCGCCGCAGCGGCACCCGGTTCTAGAGTGTCCGCGGCACTTCGTTCGACCGCGCCTCAGCTCGCGTCGCCGCAGTTCACCGCCCGAGACGGGGAAGCCGGCTACAAGGCCAAGGTCGCCGACGCCCAGCGGGAAATCGCGGAAGGCAATACCTACGAGGTCTGCCTGACCACCGCGCTCACCGCGGCCACATCCGCGGTCCCGCACGACGCAGGCCCGGACGGCCTGGATCCGTGGCAGACCTATCTGGAGCTGCGGCGCCGCAACCCGGCTCCCTTCGCCAGCTATCTGCGGTTCGACGGCCTCGCGGTGGCGAGCACATCTCCGGAGCGTTTCCTGCAGATTGCCGCGGACGGCAGGATGCGGGCCGAGCCGATCAAGGGGACGCGCGGCCGGGATGCGGACCCGGGTGCCGACGCGGCCCTGCGGCAGGAACTGGAGACGTCGGCGAAGGACCGCGCGGAAAACATCATGATCGTGGACCTGCTGCGCAATGACTTGAGCCATTTCGCCGTCCCGGGTTCGGTGGCCGTCAGCCGGCTGTGCGCGATCGAAAGCTACGCCACGGTGCACCAGATGGTGAGCACCATCGACGCTCAGCTCCAGCCCGGAATGCCGCGGGCCGAGGCTGTCGCCGCCTGCTTCCCTGCCGGTTCGATGACCGGTGCCCCGAAAGTCAGCACCATGGCCATCCTGGACCGGCTGGAGGCCGCCCCGCGCGGCGTGTACTCCGGGGCGATCGGCTATTTCTCCCTGAACGGGGCCGCCGACCTCGCCGTGGCGATCCGGACCCTGGTGGTCCGGGCCCTCGGCGACGGAACGGCGGAACTGAGTCTGGGCGTCGGCGGTGCCGTCACCGCCGATTCGTCCCCGCAGGAGGAATACGAGGAAATCCGGACCAAAGCGTTCGGGGTCCTCTCGGCGCTTGGCACCGACTTTCCCCAAGGCTGAGTTCCGCGAGGGCTGAATTCCGCCAGATCTGACGTCCCCGCACCCTGGCGGCACCACACAGCAGTTCCAGCAACGCCGGGGCTACTGCAGCGTTGCCGTCAGCCTCGACACGTTGTCCACGTATTTGACCTTCATGGGCCGTTTCACCCAGTCCTCCAGCACGAGTTCGTGCGAGATGCTGCGGTAGGTGTCTTCAACCTCACGGATCCGCTGGACGATGTCCTCGCCAAGGAGCATCACGGACACCTCGAGGTTCAGCGAGAAGGAGCGCATGTCCATGTTGCTGGAACCCAGCACGGCAACCTCGTTGTCGATCGTGAAATGCTTCGCGTGCAGCACGAACGGCGCCTTGTAGAGGTAGATCCGCACGCCTGCCTCGAGCAGGGCCTCGTAGTACGACTGCTGCGCGTGGTGGACCAGGAACTGGTCGCCCTTTTCCGAGACGAAGAGCTCCACTTCCACGCCGCGCTGCGCCGCCGTCGTCACCGCGTAGAGCAGCGAGTCGTCCGGGACGAAGTAGGGGCTGCAAAGCGAGATCTTGTGCTGCGCCGAGTAGATGAGGGTGTTGAAGAGCCGCAGGTTGTTCTCGGTGATGAACCCGGGGCCGCTGGGGACCACCTGTGCCGTGATGTTTCCGGGGTGGGACTCCGGCTGGTGCGCCAGCTGCGCTTCAAGGGATTCGTCGGTTTCGCTGAGCCAGTCCGTCGCGAAGACCACGTTTAGGGTGGTGACAATCGGCCCGCGCAGGCAGGCCATGAGCTCCACCCATTCGCGGCCAACCTTGCGGTGCTTGGGATTGTTGTAGGACGGCTCGATCAGGTTCTGGGATCCGGTGAAGGCGATCTCGCCGTCGATCACCATGATCTTGCGGTGGTTGCGAAGATCCGGCCGGCGCCACTGGCCGTGCACCGGGCTGAGCGGCAGCATGGGCCGCCAGCGGATCTTGCTGGCCTTGAGCCGGTCCTTCAGCCTGCGGTAACCCTTGATACGGAGTGTGCCAAGGTGGTCGAACAGGACGCGGACCTCGACGCCGCGCTCCGCCGCTTCCTCCATGGCAGTCAGCAGATCGTCCGTGACGTGGTCCGAACTCATGATGTAGAACTCAGCGTTGACGAAGGATTTGGCGCCGCGGACAGCCTCGGTCATCGCCTTGATGGAATCGGGGTAGCCGGGCAGCAGTTCCACGCTGTTGCCGTCCACCATGGGCAGCGATCCCAGCGTCTTGTTCAGTTCGGAGGCAGAGGCCACCCATTCGGGTCCGCTGTAGCGGCTTTCGACGGCCTGCAGCGCCGATGTCCCCGCCCGGACCCGGGTGTTGACGGCCTCCTGCTGGGCACGGCGGCGGCGGGAGAGCCGGAAGTTGCCGAACAGCAGGAACAGGAGCAGACCCAGGGTGGGCACAATGAAGATGCCCAGGAGCCAGGCCATCGCGGTGGTGGGCCGCCGGTTCCCGGGGATGATGCCCAGGGCCAGCACCCGGATGGCGAAGTCGACCAGGGTCAGGATCAGAACCGCCCAGGACGGTAATGTCTCCGCCAGCGGAAATGGCCACAGCACAGGCGAACCCCTCAAGCTTCAGGCCCGCGGAACAGTTCCGGAACGGGCAACGAGCAAATCCTATCCCGGGACCGGCGCGACTAAGCTGTAGCCATGACCTCTCCTGCCTCTGTGCCCGCGCCCGCGACCGTGCTGGTCTTCCTTGATCCGGCGTTCGAGGGCGGCCGCGTTGCCGACGCATCGAAGCCGCAACTGATGGCCACGGATCTGGGCGCCACCCGCGGCGACGGCGTTTTCGAATCACTGCTGGCCGTGGGCGGGCGGCCCCGCAAGATCCAGGCGCACCTGACCCGGCTGGCCGGCTCCGCCCGCCTGCTGGAGCTGGATATCCCCGCCGGGGCCGCCTGGCGGCGCGCGGTGGAAACCGCCATCGGCGAGTACCGGCGCCAGGATCCTGCCGTGACCGCAGCCGGCGGCACGGACGATGACGAAGTAGTGGTGAAGCTGCTGGTCACCCGCGGGCCGGAAGGCGCCGCCTCCCCCACCTGCTGGGTCCAGGCGTCCGCCCCCGGGGCGGCGGGCCGCCGGCAGCGCGAGACCGGAATCGACGTCATCCTGCTGGACCGCGGCTACGACAGCGAAGTCGGCGAGCGCGCGCCCTGGCTGCTGCTCGGCGCCAAGACCCTCTCCTACGCCGTGAACATGGCAGCGCTGCGCTACGCCCATGAGCACGGTGCGGACGATGTCATCTTCACGTCCGCGGACGGCCGGGTCCTGGAGGGACCGACGTCGACTGTTCTGCTGGCGCACCTGGAAACGACGGACGACGGCGCCGGCGGCGTTCGCACGATCCGGCGGCTCATCACCCCGCAGCTGGACAGCGGCATCCTCCCGGGCACCTCGCAGGGCGCCCTGTTCACGGCCGCCAAGGCTGCCGGCTGGGAGCTGGGCTACGGCCCGTTGGAGCCGAAAGACCTGCTGGACGCCGACGCCGTCTGGTTGATCTCCAGCATCCGGCTCCTGGCGCCAGTGAACCACATCGACGGCCAGGAAATCGGCACCCCGGAACTGCGCCGGCAGCTCACGGCCGAGCTCAACGCCCTCTTCGCCACGATCGAATAGCCGGCGGCACGGAACTCCGCACCGAGGGCAGCCAGCACGGCGAACCCCGAGAACACTGCGTAGAGCGGCAGCGCCGGGAGTGCCCACAAGTGGCGCAGGTTGCTGATCGGGCCGTCGACGGCAAGCGCGAGCGCCCCAGCGCAGAACACCGCCAGGACGACTGCGCCGCCGAGTGCCCAGGCCTCCGGGTGTGCCCAGATGTCCGGAAGCGGTTCGGCTCCAGGAAGGGCTCCGGACAGGAGGTTCGCCGGCGCGAGGCAGGCCAGCGCGAGCACACCGGCGGTCCGGACCGCCGGCAGGATGATGGCGGCAACCGTGGTGGCTGCCAGGCAGTCGCCCATCGGGCGCCGCCGGAGGTCACCAACGGCTGACTTATGGATCCTCAGGCACTGAAGCAGCGACCGTTCGCGCGCCACCCGCCGCCTCCACAACTCACCGACCCGCACCGGGTGTTGGCCCGTGATGACGGCCCGCGGGGCGAACCCCACCCGGTAGCCTGCGCTTCGCACCCGCCAGCCCAACTCAAGTTGCGCCGCACCGGTGTCAGCCCTTAAGCCGCCGACCTCCGCCAGGACGTCACGCCGCACCGCGACCATGCCTGCCGCGATGACGGGCAGGAAGCCGGAGGCCGCTTGCGCCCGCCGGGCCATCCCGCCGCAGCCGCGGCCTATCAGGTCGACAATCCCCGCGGCAGGACCGGCGGTGAGGGTCCGTTCGCCGCACCACACGGCGCCGACGCCGTCGGGACCGTCACTCCCGGCGTCGAAGGCCTGCAGCATCCGGTCCACAGTCCGCCGGGCGAGGACGGCGTCCGCGGGAAGGAACATGAGCACCCCCCCCGGCGCGGCCCACGCCCAGGTTCAGTGCGGCCCCGTATCCCGCCGCCGCGGCGGGTGACCTTCCCGCGAACACAATCCGTCCATCCTCGGCCGCGAACCCCGCCATGACCTCCGGGGTGTTGTCCGTGGAGCCGGCATCCACCAGGATCAGCTCGTACCGCTCATACCGGCTCCCTTGGACTGACCGGATGCAGTCCGCCAGAAGCCCGCCCCCATTGTGCGCCGCCACAATGATGGACACGGTGGGCCACTGCTGCCAGAGAGTGGGCGCGTGGCGGCGCCGACGCCGCGCGGACCGCACCTCAAAAGAGAGGGCCAGCGCCAGGACGACAGCCGCTGTCACCGCCGCCGCCAGGACGGGCAATCCGATGAACACCAGGACGAGTTCCTGTGCCGGGCTGACCGGCACCGGCGCCTCACCCCAGGGCATCGGCGGGAATCGCCGGGCACCGCCGGAAGGACGCAGGGTTGAATGCCGGGAGCATGAACGTTGCCAGGACGGCGTCGAGCAGTTCGGGCGCCCACGTGCTGTTCGCCCCCAGTGTCGGGCAGACGCCCAGCACCACGGGGGTTCCGTCCGCGCGGCGGCGGATCTGGACCTGGACCGGGCCGGTCAGCCCGAGCGTGCGGACGGCGGCCAGGCCCAGCTTCCGCACATCGTTGGCCTCGGCCGCCGGCACCCTGCGGCTGACTTCGTCGCTGCCGGCCCGACCGTACGGGGTCTTTGTCTTCTCGAGGACCACCGCCACCGGCGCCATCGCGTTGCGGGGCGGCGTGCCGAACACCAGGGCCACATAGTCGGCGCCCGGGATGAACTCCTGGACCAGCTGCCCGGCCGGCAGGTTCTTCCAGCTGACGGAGCCGGTCCCGGCCAGCAGGTGGATGGCGTGGGTGCCCTTGAAAGTTCGCGGCTTGACGACGACGGGACCGTTGAGGTCGGCCAGGGACGCCGGCGCGGCGGCGAGGTCGCCCGGAACCCCGAAACGCGGGACCGGAATGACGGCTGCCTGCAACGCCCATGCGGTGAACAGGTGGTCGTTGGCGAGGGCCACCGCGGCAGGCTCGCCGACGATGATCCGCACGTCCCGGCCGAATCCGGCGCGGGCCGCAGCCAGCACCGGGAGTTCCACGGTGAGGGTCGGAATGATGACGTTGACGGCTTCCCGGTCCACCAGACGGCGCAGGTCCAGGACCATGTCCGGGTCCGTCGCCGGCAGGAGCCTGACTGCCGCTGCGGCGGTGGCGTCCTCGCCCTGCCGGGTGACGTCGCGGGCGTCGGAGCCGAGGCACGGGATGCCGCGGGCGGCGAGTTGGGCCGCGACGGTCCGGCCGGCGGCGCCTGCAATGCCAGTAACCAGTACGCGCGGGCCCACGTTTGCTCCATTCCGCCGTCACCCGCCGGGCCGCGGCTGCGGCTCCGGCGGTTCCGGCCACCGATTCACACAAAAAATTGAGGGACAGAAAACTGCACGCAGAGACAACTTGATCCACAGAAAACGTGGGACGGGCCGACGCGTCAGTCCGATCCCCTCAGTAGACTGCGCAAACTCCCGGCGGACACGAGTGGGCAGTACCCGAAACTGGAGCCCGCTACTACTCACCTGGGCGCCGTACCCGGCTCTCACCCCGCAACTCTGAGCTCTCGGTCCGCCGCGTGTGTCACCCCACGGGGGCGCGGTCCGGTTACGGAACATGACGACGGCGGCGGTGCGGGCCGGCGTCGTAAGTGTTACGTTTTTGGGGAGTAATGAGAACCGGTGCCAAGCCCTGACTGGCCGGTCGGCAACCCTCCCTTTCGCGGCGGGGTGCCTCAGGTGAATACTCGGCATATCGACCATTCGAGCTGCAAGCGTGAAAGAGGAGATCCGTCGTGCCCGACACATCCATACCCGCCATACCCGGTACAACAGCCGCCCCCGGCACAGCCCCGGCCGCGGCTTCCACCGGCGAGGACAAGCTGGCCTACCGCCTGTTCACCGGCGCCGACGACCGCGACTTCTGTGAGCGCGTGTCGGCCGCCCTGGCCGAGGGCTATGTCCTGCACGGAAGCCCCGCCGCCACCTTCAACGGCAGCACCGTGATCGTGGCGCAGGCGCTGGTCCTGCCGGCCGCAATTGCGAGCGCGGACGCCGCGGTGGCCAACGCCGTCGATGAACTCGACAGTGACGAATTTGGTGCCGAAGACGCCTTCGAGGGCCACGCATGAGCTACGCCGGAGACCTCAGCCCGCACGAGGCGTGGGCCAAGCTGGAGGCCGGCGCCATCCTGGTGGACGTCCGGACCGAGGGCGAATGGGCCCACATCGGCATCCCGGATACGAAGGCCACGGACAACGATCCTCTCTTCATCCAGTGGACCCTCGCAGGCGGGGTGCCCAACCCGCACTTCGTGGAACAGCTCCAGCGCCAGGCCCCGGAGGACACCGCCGTCGAGCTCGTGTTCCTGTGCCGCTCCGGCGCCCGGTCGATTGCCGCCGCCACAGCCGCGACGCAGGCCGGCTACACCTCGTACAACGTCCTTGAGGGCTTCGAAGGCGAGACCGACCGCTTTGGCGAACGCACCGTCAACGGCTGGAAGAACCGCGGCCTGCCCACCAACCTCGGAAAGATTTAAGTGACTTTCAATCCCGACGCCGCCGGATGGGCGGCCGACACCCAGGCCGTCCGCGGAGGCCTTGACCGTACAGGCTTCCAGGAAACCGCCGAGCCGATCTTCCTCAACTCAGGATTCGTCTACGAGTCCGCGGCCGCTGCCGAGCGCGCCTTCACCGGGGAGGACGAGCGCTTCGTCTACTCCCGCTACGGCAACCCGTCCGTCGCAACCTTCCAGGAGCGGCTGCGGCTGCTCGAGGGCACCGAGGCATGTTTTGCGACGGCGTCCGGCATGTCCGCCGTCTTCACCGCCCTGGGCGCGCTGCTGGGGGCCGGCGACCGGGTGGTCGCCGCCCGCTCGCTTTTTGGCTCGTGCTTTGTGATCCTCAACGAGATCCTGCCGCGCTGGGGCGTCGAGACTGTGTTCGTGGACGGCCCGGACCTCGAGCAGTGGAAGTCGGCGCTGTCCGAGCCGACGACGGCGGTCTTCTTCGAATCGCCGTCGAACCCGATGCAGGAGATCGTGGATATCGCCGCCGTGAGCTCGCTGGCACACGCGGCCGGCGCCACGGTGGTGGTCGACAACGTCTTCGCCACCCCGCTGCTGCAGCGCTGCGGAGACCTCGGGGCGGACGTGATCGTCTACTCCGGCACCAAGCACATCGATGGCCAGGGGCGGGTGCTTGGCGGGGCGATCCTGGGCACCAAGGAATTCATCGACGGGCCCGTCAAGCAGCTCATGCGGCACACCGGACCGTCGCTCTCCGCGTTCAACGCCTGGGTCCTGACGAAGGGCCTGGAGACGATGGCGCTGCGCGTCAACCATTCCTCCGCCTCCGCCCTGCGGCTGGCCGGCTGGCTTGAGCAGCAGCCCGCGGTCAGCTGGGTCAAGTACCCGCTGCTGCCCTCCCACCCGCAGTACGATCTCGCGGCGAAGCAGATGAAGGCCGGCGGCACCGTGCTCACGCTGGAACTCTCGCCGTCCCCGGGCCGCACCGCCAAGGAGGCCGCCTTCGCGCTCCTGGATGCGCTGCGGATCATCGACATCTCCAACAACCTCGGCGACTCGAAGTCCCTCATCACACACCCGGCCACCACGACACACCGCGCCATGGGCCCGGAAGGCCGCGCGGCAATCGGGCTCAGCGACGGCGTGGTGCGGCTTTCGGTGGGCCTGGAGGACGTCGAGGACCTGATCCGCGACCTCGGCCAGGCGCTCAAGCAGGTCTAGGACCGCCTCCCTCCGCGAGTTTGCGGTTCGCGGTTCGCGGCAGTGTTGCCCGCACAGCACTGCCGCGAACCGCTGCCTTTGTACTGGTTTCGCGCTCGGCGGGTTCAGCTCAGCCCCGGCGCACCCGGCCCAGCGATGGCTCCGGCTCGGCCGGCTCTCCGGCGGCGTCCCCTTGCATGGTCACTTCGACGGCCCGTTCGACGACGGCAGCCAGCCCGCCGGCCCGGAACGGCTCCCGCTGCAGCTGCGAACCCGTCCCCTCCGCCAGGATCCGCTCGACGCCCGCGCGCACCAGGTCCAGCTCGCCCTGTTCCTCAAGGACCGGGGCCACGAAGTCCACGAGTGCCCGGACGACGTCCGCGGCCGGGGCAGGGGTGAAAGTTCCAAAGTCCAGGAGCTGCCCGCGCAGTCCGCAGTTGCTGGCCTGCCAGGCGGCCATGCGCAGCAGTAACGTGGGCACCGGGGCGGGTTCGACGCCGTCGTTCCATTCCCGCGACGCCGATTCCACGAGAGCGCGCACCAGCACGGCGATCAGCGCCGCATCGTCGGCCCGCAGGCAGACATCGGCGACCCTGACCTCCACGGTGGGATGCAGCCGGGCCAGCCGGGCATCGAAATAGATCATCCCTTCATCCATCAGGACATTGCTTTCCACCAGCCGGGTCACCAGCCGCCGGTAGACGGGCAGGCTGCCGAAGATCATGGTGGGGCCCGAGCCCGGCCAGCGGTTCCAGGCCTGGGTGCGGTAGCTTTCGAACCCTGTCTCTGCGCCGTTCCAGTACGGGGAATTCGCGCTGAGGGCGATCAGGACGGCAAGCTTGTCGCGGATCCGGTCCATCACGGCCACGCCCTCCTCCGGCGATTCCACAAAGGTGTGGACGTGGAGGCCGCAGGTCAGCTGGTTGCGGACCGTGAGCCCGAAGCGTTCCTGCATGGTCATGTACCGCTGATTCGGTGTGAGGTGCGTGGCGGCGCCTTGGGGCGAGGTGGCCAAGGCCGCGACTCGGCCGCCGTGCACGCGGGCGGCCTGGTCCGCCAAGGCACGGCCCTGCCTGAGCTGCCGAAGAAGTTCCCTATAGTCCAGGCACGGCCGGGTCTGGGTCTCAATCTGTTCGAGCTTGAGCTCGTAGCTGAAGTCGGCGCCGCCATCGTGGACCGGTTGCTGCCCCGGGAGAACCTGGGCGGCGTCCTGCTTCGGCGGGAGCAGGCTGGGCAGCATGAGGTCGGCGAGGGCAAGCAGCCGGCCCGATTCCGGGTCGACTATCAGCAGTTCTTCCTCCACGCCGAAGGTGCGCATAAATCTATTGTGCGTCAGGATCCGCCGACACGCCCTACACCAACCCGGAGTCGCTTCGCGCCCATACCCCCTGCGGACGGGCGCGATCTGACCCCGCGTTGCTTGGGGTCAGCCTGGGATCAGTCTTGGAAATACTCGATCTTCGCGCCGATGGTGTTGAGCCGTTCGGCCAGATCCTCGTAGCCGCGCTCAATGACGTAGATGTTCCGCAGTTCCGAGACGCCGCGGGCCGCGAGCATGGCCAACAGCAGGCAGGCCGCGGGGCGCAGGGCCGGCGGGCAGCCCACCTCGGCGGCACGCCACTTGGTGGGCCCGTTGACGTAGATCCGGTGCGGATCGAGCAGCTGCACCTGGGCGCCCAGCTTGTTCAGCTCGGTCAGGTAGATGGCCCGGTTCTCGTAGACCCAGTCGTGGATCATAGTCTGGCCGTGGGCGTTGGCCGCAATCACGGCGAAGAAGGGCAGATTGTCGATGTTCAGGCCAGGGAAGGGCATGGGGTGGATCTTGTCCTCCGGCGCCCGCAGTTCCGAAGGCTTGGTGGTGACGTCCACCAGGCGGGTGCGGCCGTTGCGGGCAAAGTACTCCCCGGACACCTCGAGCCGCTGGCCCATCTGTTCCAGGGTCGCCAGCTCAATTTCCATGAACTCGATCGGGACGCGGCGGATAGTGACTTCCGAGTTCGTCACGATGCCGGCGGTGATGAGGCTCATCGCCTCGATCGGGTCCTCGGAGGGGAAGTATTCGATGTCGACGTCGATCGACGGGCGGCCGGTGATCTTCAACGTGGTGGTGCCGACGCCGTCGATCTCCACCCCGAGCATCTGCAGGTAGAAGCAGAGGTCCTGCACCATGTAGTTGGGGCTGGCGTTGCGGATGATGGTGGTGCCGCGGCGGTGCGCGGCGGCCATGATGGCGTTCTCGGTGACGGTGTCACCGCGTTCGCTGAGCACGAAGGAGCGGTCGTGGCTGTCCGACGGCGGCGCCTGGACCGCGTAGAACCCGGACTTCGCGTCCACGCTGAGCCCGAACTGGCTTAGGGCCTGCATGTGCGGCTGCACGGTGCGAGTGCCGAGGTCGCAGCCGCCGGCGTAGGGCAGCCGGTAGGTGTCGGCCTCGTCCAGCAGCGGGCCCAGGAGCATGATGACGCTACGGGTGCGGCGGGCCGCCTCCACATCCATGGATGCGAGGTCCAGGACAGCGGGGCGGCGGATCTGGAGGTCGTTCGCGTTGAGCCAGGTGCATTCGACGCCGATGCTGGTCAGCACCTCGACGATCCGGTTGACTTCCTCGATCCGGGCCAGCCGGCGCAGGGTGGTGGTGCCGCGGTTGATGAGGCTGGCGCACAAAAGGGCGACGCCGGCATTCTTGCTGCTGTTGACGTCCACCGCGCCGGAGAGCGTGCGACCGCCTTCGACCCGGAGGTGGGTCATCTGGGGCCGGCCCACTTTGACGATGCTGTGCCCGACGATCGTCTCCAGGCGCTGGATCATCTTCAGGCTCAGGTTCTGCTTACCCTGCTCCATCCGGGCGATGGCGCTCTGGCTGGTGCCGAGCTCGGCGGCGAGTTGTCCCTGGGTCCAGCCCTTGTCCCCGCGGGCCTCGCGGAGCAGGAGGCCGACGTGTTCAGCAGTCTGTTGAGTCATGTCCCGAAAATATCACGCATGATCTACCACATCCGGCAATTGCCGCCGGAATGGCGCCAATCTCACACGCCTACCCGCATCATGCGATAACCGGCGCGTCGGACGCGCCCGACGGCGGAGGCTGGCGACGCGCCGGACGCTGCCCCGGCTACTGGCGGGTGAGGAAGACGAGGTTCCAGGTGCCCGTGCCGAGGGCCGCCGCAACGGCGGCTGCCGCAATGCCCAGCCCGCCCAAAAGCACCCAGACGTCGAGTCCGCTGAACGTGGACGGCCTGGCCCAGGTCCGCGCCGCGCCGCCGAACCCGCGGGCCTCCATGGTCACCGCGAGCCGGGAGGCGCTCCGGATCGCCTGCACCAGCAAGCCGAAGCTTTGGCCCATGGTGGCGCGGAAGCGCTGGTAGGGGTTGCCGCTTGAGCCCACGCCGCGGGCGCGCCGGGCCATCCCGATGGTCTGCCATTGCTCGGCCATGATCCCCACGAGCCGCATGGCGGCCAAGGTGCCCAGGACGAACCGGTGCGGCAGTTTCGCGTTCTGGGCCAGTGCGTCGGCAAGGTCCGTGGGGTCGGTGCAGCTCATCAGCAGCACCGCGGGCAGGGCGATCGCGAGCCCGCGGAGCATGAAGCTGATCCCGAGCTGCAGGGAGCCGGCGCTGATGGACCAGATCCCGGCGTCGAACAGGACGGCTCCGGCGTCGTGCGCCAGGATGGCGGTGCTCCAGCCGCCGAGCGCCGCCGCGAGGATCAGCGGCCAGCCGCGCTGCCACAGCAGGGCAACGGTCAGCCCGGCCAGCGGCAAGAGCATCAGTTCGAAGGCCAGCGCCACCGACGCCGAGACCCAGTCGATGGACAGCGCCAGCACCAGGGTGACCATGGTGACCGCCGTGAACTTCGCGAGGGGGTTGGCGCGGGTCAGCAGCGCATGGTTGCCGCGTACGCTCAGTTCATCCCTCATGATGCGGCCGCCTCCGGCAGCTCCCGGTCCGGGCCGGCGGCGGTGTCCCGGCCGTGGAGGCGCAGTTCGGTGCCGCCAAGGACGGCGCTGAATTCGGCGTCGTGCGTCACGGAGACGACGGCGGTGCCGGCGTCGAGAAGTTCAGAGAGGAACGAGGCAAGCTCGGCCCATGTGTTTGCGTCCTGGCCGAACGTGGGCTCGTCCAGGACCAGTACCTGCGGGTGCGCCGCCAGCACGGTGGCCACCGAGAGGCGCCGTTTCTCGCCGCCCGAGAGCGTGTAGGGGTTGGCGTCCACGAGCTCCGTCAGCCGCAGCCGCTCCAGGAGCTCGTCCACACGGTCCTCGCCGTAGCCGAGGTGGCGGGGCCCGAACATGAGTTCGTCGTGGACCCTGCCGGTGACGAACTGGTGCTCGGGTTCCTGGAACACGGTCCCGATCCTGGCGATCAGTTGCTGGGCTTTCCACCGGTATGGGTCGGTCCCGGCGCCATCGCCTACGCGACCATTGGCGCAACCACTGAGTTCCGTCGTGGCAGAGACCGTTCCCGCCACGGGGCGCAGGAGGCCGGCGAGCGTCAGTGCCAGGGTCGACTTCCCCGAACCGTTCTGCCCGGTGATGGTCAGGGCCTCTCCGGCGCGGACCCGGGCCGTGATCCCGGATTGCACGGGGCGCGGCGCAATCGTGCGGAAACCCTCGCGCAGTCCGGCCCGCCGCGGCCGCTCGCGGGACACCGCGAGGGCGTTCGACGAGAGCAGGAGGTGCCCGGAGGCCGGGGCGGTCCGGGTGCGTGTTGCGGGCACGTAGCCGGGCACCCAGACGCCCGCACCGATGAGCATGTCCCGCGCCTCGGCCAGGACCTGGTCCGGCGGCCCGTCAATCAGGACCGCGGAGTCCGTGGCGGACCCGGGCTGCAGCACCACGATCCGGTCCACGAGGTCCTTCCAGACCGCCACCCGGTGCTCCACCACCACCAGGGTGGCGCCGGTCTTGTCCAGGCAGCGGCCAACGGCATCGCGGACTTCCAGAACGCCGGCGGGATCCAGGTTGGCGGTTGGCTCGTCGAGCAGCAGCAACCCCGGCCGCATCGCGAGGATCCCGGCGAGCGCCAGGCGCTGCTTTTGGCCGCCGGACAGCGCCGATGTCGGGTGGTTCAGCGGCAGCCTGCCCAGCCCGACGTCGTCGAGCGCCTCGCGCACCCGCGGCCAGATCTCCCCGGCCGGGACGGAGAGGTTTTCGGCGCCGAAGGCGACGTCGTCGCCGAGGCGCGAGAGCACCACCTGGGTTTCCGGGTCCTGCTGCACGAGCCCGGCGCGGCCGCGCTGCGCCCGGGGCGCAGCGCCGTCGATCAGCAGGCTGCCGGTCTCGTCGGATTCTTCGGCGTCGCCGGCCTCTCCCGCCGCGCCGTCTCCGAGCACACCCGCCAGCGCATGTAGCAGAGTTGATTTGCCGGCGCCGGACGGGCCCAGCAGGAGCACGCGCTCCCCCGGCTGGATGTCCAGGTCAAGTCCGCTGACCGCGGGCCGGGGCCTTCCGGCGTGCCGCCAGCCCCAGCCGCGGGCCGTGACGGCGGCCGGGCGGACGCCTGGTGAAGATGTCATGAGTCGCCTGTGCAATTCCAAGAGGGCCGTTCCGGAGTGGGGTTCAGGAACGTGGTTCAGGAGAAGACAGGCTCCGTGGCGGCTTTGCGGGAGGCAAAGGAGCCCAGCACGCCGGTCTTGGCCAGTCCGCGGGTGGCGAGCCAGGACAGTCCGCCGGCGATCACGGCGCCGGAGATGGTGGTGAAGACGATGTAGGCGAGCTTGTCGCCGGCTTCGTAGGCAATGTTCCAGCCCCACGGCAGGAAGGAGTCGTTCAGGCCGCAGAAGAGGCCCGCGCCGGCTCCGGCCAGCAGGGACACCGGGAGGTTGAACTTCTTGTAGAGGAAGGCCGCGAACACCAGTTCCGCGCCGAGGCCCTGCAGGACCCCGGAGATCAGGACCGTGGTGCCGTACTGCGAGCCCATGATGAGCTCGCCCGTGGCCGCCACCGTCTCGCAGAAGAGGGCTGCACCGGGCTTGCGGATGATGAGCATGCCGAGCACTGCCGGGATCATCCATCCGCCGGCGTAGAGTCCGCTGAGCGGCGGGTAGATGGCGTTGACGGGGGTGGAAATCAGGTTCGCGCCCTGATCCCAGGCCCAGAAGATGACGCCCCCGGCGACGGCGATCAGGGCGGCCACCACGATGTCCACCACACGCCAGTTGTAGGTGCGCCGGGCCGATGAACGGCTGCTGGAACCATGCTGTGCTGAAATATCTGTCATGTCGTCCTCCTGAGGAACAGGAGGGGAGGGTGCTACGGCCGGCCTCGGCTTCCGCCGCCCTCCGCGCACCCTGAGAACTCGACTCCCTTGCGCCGGTACTAACCGGATCAGGTTCGAGGGTCTGCGGCTGTCCGCACTCTCAGCGCCCACCACTGGTTTCCCCGGACTATTCCGGCGATACCCGACGGCGGCGCTCCCCTGTCGTAATTTTTTCGCCCTTGTGGGCTGGCTCAGTTTACACCCGAACGGCCCGGGTTTTCAGTGGTGTGCTGTCACAATCCGGGGCCTGGCCCAGGCGCTCCCCGCAGCCGGGAAGAACCGCTTGGTAGAGTCGACCTGTCGGCCCCCGGACCCGCGAGCGGGCGGCCTTGTCGCCCACCGGAAAGCTGGACCATTTTGACGCACACACCGGCCACACCCGATCCCTCCGCCGAGTACGACCCGGACTCGAGCGAGCCGCAACCGCACGGTTCCCTGGCGGCGCTCATCGGCCGTGTGCTGGCCGAAATGGATGCGCTCCAGTTCTCGTCGTTCAGCAAGGACAATGCCCTGGACCTCGGGCTGCTCCTGGTTGAGCTGGGCAGGCAACGCTCGCTACCCATCGCCGTCGACATCACCAAGGGGGAGCAGGTGCTCTTCCACGCGGCGCTGGACGGCGCCACCCCGGACAACGAACGCTGGATCAACGCCAAGAAGCGCACGGCACAGCGCTATGAGGTCCCGTCCCTGCTGGTGGGCCTCCGGGCCCGCGCTGCCGGCGGAAGGATCGAGGAGAACGCCTGGTTCGATCAGATGGAGTTCGCCGCCCACGGCGGAGCGTTCCCCATCTACGTGCGCGGCACCGGGGCCGTGGCCGTCGTGACTGTCTCCGGGCTGCCGCAGAAGGCGGACCACGACCTCGTGGTCGAGGCTTTACGGACGGTCCTCACCCCGGGAGCTTAGGCGGCGGCGCCGCCCGCGCGCGGCGTCCTCCGGGACAGCCGGATCAGCGCAATCCCCACTGCCGTGAACCAGGCCCACATCAGGATGCCGTACACCAGGTAGAGCTCCGGAACGGCGAAACG
This sequence comes from Arthrobacter sp. ok909, assembly GCF_900104405.1. NCBI lineage: Bacteria > Bacillati > Actinomycetota > Actinomycetes > Micrococcales > Micrococcaceae > Arthrobacter > Arthrobacter sp. ok909. The sequence continues at coordinate 24,455 of NZ_FNJS01000021.1, forward strand.
GAGTGCCTCCGCCACCACGCCAACCGCGCCCGCGGCCACCCCGAGCCAGGCCACCGCGCGGGGCAGCACGCCCTTGAGCATGGTCAGCGAGATCAGCAGGATGCCGAGCGCGGACAGGGCGCCGACGGCGGCGGGCGTGTTGTTCTCGGCGATCACCGCCTCCGCCGCGGCGGCATAGCGGAGCCGGGCATCGGCCCCGGCGGTGCTGATCGCGTTCGCGTAGCTGTCACTGAGATTGACCAGGATCATCGATCCGCGGCTCGTGACCGGAACGGCCAGGAACAGCGCCCACGGCAGGGCGCCGATCACCGTGGCCATGAGGGCCAGGCTCTTGTTGAGCGGGGAGAGTGCCACGAAGAGGGTCCCGAATACCAGAACCGGAAGAATGAAGGGGCACGGTCCACAGGAGTTGTTCGACGACGTAGACGGCCTTGTGCCGGGCGATGAACTCGAGGGTTTCGGCGCCCCCGTGGATCGGTGGTGGGGCAACGGCGTCCAGAACCACTGCCACGAACGCGACGGCGGAGATCGCGGCCCAAAAGTAGAGCTGCCGCCAGCTCTGGCTGTCCGCCGCGGCGCCCCGGGCATGGCCGAGCGGTTGGGTCTGGGGCTGTTTCATGCTCGAAAGTACGTCCGGCGGGCGCCGTCAAACAGGGGCGTTGGCCCTGTCTGGATGCCCGGGCAAGGAACGCTAGGCTAGGGGCAGCCCTGTTTCCTCTCCCAAGGAGTTACGAAGAATGAGCCTCGTCATCAAACTGCTCGGCGCCGGCGTCAGCCTGCTGGCCGGTTATGTCGGCACCAAGGTCGTTGACACCGTCTGGGAGAAGGCCACCGGCAACAAGCCGCCCAAGGGCCACGACGACGACGTCCCCACTACGCTGCGCACGGCCCTGACCTTCGCCCTGATCTCTGCCTCGGTCAGCGCCGTCATCCAGGTGCTCGCCAACCGCGGCACCCAGCGCGCGATCACCCGCTTCGCCAAGACCCAGGACATCGTCTAACCAGGGCGTTTCAATGACGTTCACTAGCTCGGATCGACGAGCAGCTTTCTGATCTCGGTGAGCTTGGCTTCGGACTCTTCGAGGCGCAGGCGGAGTCCTTCGACCGTTGCGCTGGTGTCGGCCGACTCAACGGGCTCCGGCTCCTTCTTCTTGGGAGACAGGAAGAAGTTGGCCAGGTAACCGGTGAATGTGCCGAAGATGCCGACGCCGATGACGATGATGCCTGCCCCGATGGTACGGCCCGCATCGGTGACCGGATACTGGTCGCCGTATCCAACTGTCGAGATCGTGACGATCGTGTACCAGATGGCGCCCGAGGTAGTCGTGATGTTGGCCCCCGGGGCGCCCTGCTCGACGCGGAGTATCGAGAGGCTTCCGAATTCCAGCACGAAAACGCCCATGAGCAGCAGTATGTACAAGGAGCTGCCGGCCCGATCCTTGCTCAGCGCGCGGCCGATCGTGCCGATGCCGACATCGCGGAGCAGGCGGTACACCCGGATCAGCCGGAAGATGCGCAGGATCTTGAATTGTTCGAAAGGCATGCTGGCCAAGAGATCGGCCCAGCCGAAGTGCTTGAAGACATAGGCGCCCGGCGATGGCGCGGTGACGACCCGGTACATGAAGTCGGCAAGGAAGATCACGCTGAAAACGGCGTTCATCACCGTGAGCACGGTGTCGAGCGACTTATCCTGCACAACATACAAGAGCACGAGATTGATGATCGACAGGATCGAAAGGATACCGATGAAGATCTCATATCCGATGCTCTTCAGTTCACTGCGTTCCTTGGTCATGTGAGGATTCTGGCACGTAAGCGGCTGCGTAGCCGACACTTCTTTCTCCGGGGCCCAGCGTGGGTCGCCCCACGCTCAACGGCGGGCCTCGCCGTCGTCCGTTCCGTGCTGGTCCGCCGCCTGCCGGGCCGCCTGCTGGGCCGCCTTCTGAACGACGGCCTCGAGTTCGTCGGCGCTCAGCAGTTCCGGGTGCAGGTGCTTGGTGCGGTAGCCGGCCCGCCCCACCATGTGGGCTGATACGGGGACGGTGAGCAGCTGGAAGAGCCAGGCCACCACCAGGACGGGCCACACCCACCAGGTGCGCATCTGCAGGCCAAGGGCCGCCAGGAGCAGGAACAGGCCCAGGACCTGCGGTTTGGTGGCGGCGTGCATCCTGCTCATGAGGTCCGGGAACCGCAGCAGGCCGACGGCCGCGCCGAGGGACATCAGGGCGCCGACCACCATGAAGACGGCAGAGACGGCGTCGATCACTGTTTCAGGATTCACGGACGTTCTCCTTCCTGTCGGCCACGAACCGGGCCACGGTGACCGAGCCGACGAACCCGATGAGGGAAATCGCCACCAGCAGCATCAGGTTGTTCAGGTGCCGGTTGACGGCCATGTCGATGCACAGGGCCGCACCGAAGATGGCCAGGAGCACGTCGGCTGCCAGCACCCGGTCCAGCAGCGACGGGCCCCGCGCGATCCGGATGATCGCCCCCGCAGCCGCCAGGGAAAGTACGACGGCTGTCACCGTCAGGACGATCTGCATCATGCGGCGGCCTCCTGGGCAAGGGCGGACAGTTCCGCTTTGGTCCCCATGATCCGGATCAGCCCGGCCTCGGTGTCGCGGACTTCCTTGCGCAGCTTGGCCGCGTCCTGGGCGTTGCGGACGTTGATGCCGTGGATGTAAAGGGTGGACGTGGACCTGTCCACCTCCACCACGAGGGATCCGGGAATCAGCGAGATCACGTGCCCGGTGGCCGTCACCAGGACGTCCGAATGGCTCCGCAGCGGCACGGCGACGATTGCGCTGACCACGTCCGGGCCGCGGACCACGGCGAGGTAGAGGACCTGGAAGCTGGCCGCGACGACTTTCCCGAGGAAGACGATGGCGAAGGGGACGGCGCGGAGCACGTTGAAGCGGCCGCCGAGTTCCACCGGGGGCAGGTAGAAAACCCGCGCCACAACCACAGCGATGAGGGCGCCGAAGAGGAGGTTGCCGGGGCTGAAGTTCTGCCACAGGGCACCCCAGACAAACACGAGCCACACCAGCAGCGGCAGTTCCTGCCGCAGGGAGATCCTTTTCCGGGTCATTTCCCGCCGCCCTGCTGCTGGCCGGGCCGGACCGCCGACGGCACGGGCGGGACCGGGGCGTCCTCGCCAAGCACGGCGTGGATGTAGGCGGACCGGTCCAGCATCTCGTGGGCGGACTGGTCCGCGACCTTGAACAACGGCCCGGCAAAGACGGTCAGAGCCACGCCAAAGAGCACCAGGCCCAGGGTGGAGCCCACCATGGTGCGTGGCAGGAGGGTCACGTTGGTCCTGCCGGCCCGGTCTCCGGTCGCGGAATCCTCCGGTGCGGCCAGGAGCACCGGATCGGGGTGTTCCGCGTCCTCGGGCTTGCGCCAGAACGCCCGGTTCCAGACCCTTGCGATCGCCAGCAGGGTCAGCAGGCTGGTCAGCACTCCCCCGATCACCAGGGCGTAGGCCAGCGGCGTCCCGAGTTCGATGCCCGCCTGCAGGAGTCCCAGTTTGCCCAGGAAGCCCGAGAACGGCGGGATGCCGGCCAGGTTCATGGCCGGAATGAAGAACAGCACGCCCAGGACCGGGGAGAGCTTGGCCAGCCCGGCGACGCGGTCCATGGAAGAACTGCCGCCCCGGCGTTCAATCAAGCCGGTCACCAGGAACAGGCTGGTCTGGATGGTGATGTGGTGGGCCACGTAGAAGACCGCGGCGCCGAGGCCGGCCACCGTGGACATGGCCAGGCCGAACACCATGTAGCCGATGTGGCTGACCAGGGTGAAGGACAGGAGTCGCTTGATGTCGCTTTGGGCCAGGGCGCCGAGGATTCCCACCACCATGGTCAGCAGCGCCGCGACCATGAGCGGGGCGTTGAGTGCATCCCCCGGGAAGAGCAGCGTCTCCGTGCGGACCATGGCGTAGACACCCACCTTGGTCAGCAGCCCGGCAAACACTGCGGTGACGGGGGCCGGCGCGGTGGGATAGGAGTCGGGGAGCCAGAAGGACAGCGGGAAGACGGCGGCTTTGATGCCGAAGGCCACCAGGAGCATGACGTGCAGCAGCGTCCGGGTGCCCTGGTCCAGGTCGCCGAGCTTGATGGCGAGGTCCGCCATGTTGATGGTTCCGGTGGCGCCGTAGATCATGGCGATCGCGATCAGGAACAGCACCGAGGACACCACGGAGACCACCACGTAGGTCACGCCGGCCCGGATGCGCGGGCCCGTGCCGCCGAGGGTGATGAGTACGTAACTGGCGGTCAGCAGGATCTCAAAGCCGACGTAGAGGTTGAAGAGGTCTCCGGAGAGGAAGGCGTTGGACACCCCGGCGACGAGGATCAGGTAGGTCGGGTGGAAGATCGAGACCGGCGCGTCGCGGTCGCCGTCGGCCATGCCCTGTCCGGTTGCGTAGATCAGCACGGCAAGGCTCACGGCCGAGGACACCACGAGCATGAGCGAGGAGAACTGGTCCACCACCAGCACGATCCCCCAGGGCGGCATCCACCCGCCGATATTCACCGCGGCCGTCCCGCCCTCCCAAACGGAGGCCAGCAGCCCGCATTCCAGCAGCAGGGTCAGGGTCAGGATGGCGATGCTGACGGCCCGCTGGGCCCGGGGGTGGCGGATCAGCAGGAACGTCAGGGCGGCGCCCAGGATGGGGAGTACGACGGCGAGCGGGGCAAAGCTGGCGATGTTCACTGTCCGCCTCCTTCCGGTCTGGGGTCGACGTTCAGGGAGCCGGGCTGTTCTTCGGAGGCGGCCTGTTCGGCCCGCACCGGGCGGTCGCCGGACATGACCGCGGCAGCACCGCTTCCCTGGCTGGAACCGGATCCGGGACCCGGTCCTCCACCGACAGGGGTGTTCACCAGCCCGGCGCCGTCGGAGCCGATCATCGCCAGCGGAAACTCCGAGGTCTCGACCGGAATCACGGAATCGTCCTCGGCGTCGAAGCTCGGGGTTTCCGCGACGCGGCGGTCCTCGGAGTCGTCCTGGATTTCATCCTGGCGGGCCAGGACCCAGGTCCGGTAGATGATGCCCAGCATGAACGCCGTGACGGCGAAGGAGATCACGATCGAGGTCAGGATCAGGGCCTGCGGGAGGGGGTCGCTGTAGTCCCCGGCGGGGGTGTTCTTGTCGAAGATCGGCGCCAGTCCGGCGTACCCGCCGGTGGCGAGGATCAGGAGGTTGGTGGCGTTGGCCAACAGCATGAGGCCCAGCAGGACCCGGGTGAGGCTGCGTTCAAGGATGAGATAGATGCCGCAGGCATACAGGGACCCCATGACCGTCAGCAGGGTCAGATTGACGTTCATGCTTTCCCCCTGGCTGTCGTTTCCGCGTCGGCTGTTTCGGCCGTGAGACCGCCCTCATCGTCATCGGACGGAGCATCGTCGGACGGCCCTTCGTCGGATGACTCGGGCTGTTCCTCGAAGTGCTCGTCGATTTCGGCCCCCAGACTGCGCAGCACGTCCAGGGCCAGGCCGACCACGACGACGTACACGCCGATGTCGAAGATGGTCGAGGTGACGAACTTGATGTCGCCGAACACCGGCAGCCACAGTTCCACGATGGCGCTCTGGAACACCTGTCCGCCCAGCAGCAGTGGCGTCATTCCGGCGGCCGCGGCGGTGGCCAGGCCGATTCCCAGCAGGGTACCGGCGCCGACCGGCGTGGCTTCGCGCAGTTCGAAGCGTCCGCCGGCGAGGTAGCGGATGGTCAGGGCGAGTCCGGCCGTGAGGCCGCCGGCGAAGCCGCCGCCGGGCAGGTTGTGGCCGGCGAGCAGCAGGTAGATGGAGAACACGATCATGGAGTGGAAGATCAGGCGGGTGACCACCTCGAAGATGATCGAGCGGCGTTCGGGGGCCAGAGTCCGGCCGGCCACCAGCCAGGCGTCCCGGGTGGCGGCAGCGAACCGACGGTTCATGGCCAGGGCGGCATCGTCCCGGGTGCTGCCCCGGGCCCCGGTCCACCGGCCGACGGTCCCTTCCGCGACTGTGGCGGCCGTCCGGATGCGGTCGCCGCGGCCCCGGACGAAGATGAGGCTGGCCACGCCGGTGGCGGCCAGGGCCAGGACGGAGATCTCGCCAAAGGTGTCCCAGGCGCGGATATCCACGAGGGTCACGTTGACGACGTTGAGGCCGCCGCCGCCCTCGTAGGCGAGCTGCGGGAACTGCAGGGAGACCGGCTCGGCCACGCGGGCGCCGAGGGCATAGATGGCCACGAAGATCATCGTGGCGCCGAACGCCAGGCCGATCACCACGCGGATGACCCGGTATTTCCCGCCGGTGCGGTCCCGCAGCGCCGCGGGGAGGCTCCGCATGGCCAGCACGAACGCCACTAGAATGATCGTTTCGACCAGCATCTGGGTCAGCGCGAGGTCAGGGGCGCCCTGCAGCGCGAACATCAGGGCAATGCCGTAGCCGGTGACGGACACCATCAGGACGGCCAGGAACCGCTTGTTGGCGCGGACCGCGGCGAGCGCGCCGATCACGACCCCCGCACCGGCCACCAACTGCAGCGGCGAGCCCGGATCGATGACATAGAGTCCGCGAGGGAGCGGCTTGTTGGCCACGAGCAGCGCCGTCAGCGGCAGGACGAACGCCACGGTCAGGATGACGGAGAGGTAGAAGAACAGCGAGCCTCGCTGGGTCCGGCCGGTGACCCAGACGGCGGTGTCGTCCAGCGCGCCGATCGTCTGCTGGTACGCGCGGTCGGCGTCGATCCAGCCCGGCACCAGGGCCTGCAGCCGGGCCACGGCGTTGCGGCCGTAGAACATGGCCAGGCCCAGGGCGAACGTCGCCGCAGTCAGTCCCAGGGCGGGGGTGATGCCGTGCCACAGCGCCAGGTGCCCGGGCGAGGAGCCGGAGCCGTCCACAAAAAGCTCCGCATAGGGCTGGATCCAGCCGTCCACGGGGGCGGGCCACAGGCCGTACAGGATCGTGAGGAGGCTCAGGATTGCCGGTGCGGCAAGGAAGGCGGGTTTGATCGGTTTGAATGCAGTGGGCTCCACACCGGGCTTGACGGCGAAGGCGCCCCACATGAAGCGGGCGCTGTAGGCGAAGGTCAGGACGGAGCCGAGGACCACGCCTCCCAGCAGCCAGGGCCCGGTCCCGGACTCCGAGCTGTACTGGATGAAGGCCTCGAACACCGATTCCTTGGCGACGTAGCCGGCCAGCGGGGGTACGCCCGCCATCGAGGCCGCGCCGATCGCCGCTACGATCGCCAGTGCCCGGGCCGAGCCGTAGACGCCGGAGAGCTTGCGGATGTCCCGTGTCCCCGTCTGGTGGTCGATGATGCCCACCACCAGGAACAGCGTGGCCTTGAACAATCCGTGCGCCAGGAGCAGGGCGAGTCCGGCGAGCGCCGCGTCGGGAGTGCCGAGGCCCACCACCATGGTCAGGAAGCCCAGCTGGCTCACGGTGCCGTAGGCGAGGATGAGTTTGATGTCGGTTTGCCGGAGTGCCCGGTAGCCGCCGACCAGCAAGGTCGCCAGGCCCAGGCCCAGCACGATCGGCAGCCACGGCGGGATCCCGGCGAACCCGGGGGCGAGCCGGGCCACCAGGTAGATCCCGGCCTTCACCATGGCCGCTGCGTGCAGGTAGGCGCTCACGGGCGTGGGGGCGGCCATCGCGCCGGGGAGCCAGAAGTGGAACGGAACCAGGGCGGATTTGGTGATCGCACCGATCAGGATCAGCACGACGGCGGCGCTCACGGCGCCTGCCGCGGGGCCGGTGACGAGCGCGGGGGCCATGTCCAGAATGGCCTGGATCCGGTATGTTCCGGCCGTCGACCCCAGGATGATGAGCCCCACGAGCATGGCCAGGCCGCCGGCAGTGGTCACCACGAGCGCCTGCAGCGCCGAGCGCCGGGCGGACAGCCTGGTGCGGGCGTAGCCGATCAGCAGGTAGGACAGCACCGTGGTCAGTTCCCAGAAGATGAACATCAGCAGGAGGTCATCGGCGGTGACGAGGCCGAACATGGCACCGGCGAAGGCCAGGAGTTGGGCCCCGAACCCGCCGAGGTAGTCGTCCTTGTTCTTGAAATACCGGGCGCAATAGACCAGCACCAGCGCTCCGACCCCAAGGACCAGCAGGGACATGACCCAGGCCAGTGCGTCCATCCGGAACGCGAGTTCCAGCTGGAGGGCGGGAACCCAAGGGATCGCCTCGGCGATTGCGCTGTCTGAAGAGACTGCACCCGAATAAACGGCGTCGTGCTGCAGGAGCAACCAGATAAAGGAGGCCGCGGGAACCGCGGCCAGCGCATAGAACGAATTCCTGCCGAACTTTCGGAACAGCAGCGGGGCCACGACAGCCACCGCAAAGTGCACGGCAAGGACTGTGATCACTGGTGTCTCCGCAACGTCAGAAATTCGATTGTCAGCAAGTTAGGGCAGGCGGTTCATTTGTTAGGTTCGGTGCGGACAGTTTACCAAGCGTGTACAAATTCTTTTGGCAGGGACGCCGGCCGCTGAGTAATTCGTAGCAAAAGCCGCCGGGGACTCCCGCGGGGGACAGTCCGAGGGTGTCCGCGGCGGCTACCATTCTGGCTATGAACACTGCCGCCGCCCCCGAAGCCATGCGACCGTCGTCGGAACTGGAAGCGGGAAGTCCCGTCTCGCACAAGGGTCGGATCCTCGCGTGGGCGTCATGGGACTGGGGCTCGGCAGCCTTCAATGCCGTCATGACAACGTTCGTTTTCACCGTCTACCTGACCTCCAAGGCCTTCGGCGGCGAAGACCAAGCCTCGGCGGTCCTGGGCGCCGCGCTGGCCGTTGCCGGCGTGGCCATCGCCTTGCTGGCCCCCGTCACCGGGCAGCGCTCGGACACCGGGGGCCGGCGCAAACTGTGGCTGGGGGTCAACACGGCCGCCGTCGCGGTCCTGACCGGGCTGTGTTTCTTCGTCTTCCCGCGGCCGGAATTCCTGCTTCTCGGCGTGACGCTGATTGCGCTGGGCAACGTCTTCTTCGAATTCGCGGGGGTTAACTACAACGCCATGCTCGCGCAGATTTCCACCCCGCGGAACATCGGCAAGGTCAGCGGCTTCGGCTGGGGCATGGGGTACCTCGGCGGCATTGTGGCGCTGCTGATAGTGCTCCAGCTCTTTGTCCAGCCCAGCTTCGACTGGTTTGGCGCCTCCACCGCGGACAGCCTCAACATCAGGCTTGTGGCAGTGTTTTCGGCCCTGTGGTTCTTCATTTTCGCCTTGCCCGTGCTCTTCGCCGTGCCGGAGTTGCCGCGCGCCGGGCGGGGCGCGCGGCTGGGCTTCTTCGCCTCCTACGGCCTGCTGGTCCGGCGCATCAAGGCGATCTACCGGACCAGCCCGCACACCATCTACTTCCTCCTCGCAAGCGCCATCTTCCGGGACGGCCTGGCCGCCGTGTTCACCTTCGGCGGCGTGATCGCGGCCGGAACCTTTGGCTTCGAACTCAAGGACGTTATCTTCTTCGCGATCTTCGGAAATGTCGTGGCGGCCGTCGGGGCAGTTTTCGGTGGCTTCCTGGATGACAGGATCGGACCGAAGGCGGTGATTATCGCGTCCCTGGCCGGCCTGCTGCTCGCGGGCACCGCCATCCTGGTGCTCGGCAACGGAAGCTACGAATTCCTCGGCCTGGCCTGGGCCGGCACCACCACCTTCTGGATCTTCGGCCTCTTCCTGTGCCTCTTCGTGGGACCGGCCCAGTCGTCCTCCCGCGCGTACCTCGCCCGGCTCGCCCCGCACGGGGAATCCGGCGAGCTCTTCGGGCTCTACGCCACCACAGGCCGGGCTGTGAGTTTCCTTGCCCCGGCCCTTTTTACCCTGTGCATCACCGTCGCCACCCCCCTCGTGGCCACCGGCGAGGCCCAGCGTTGGGGCATCCTGGGCATCATGGTGGTGCTGCTTGCGGGCCTGCTCGTCCTCCTGCCGGTCAAGGCCCCGGACAGGACCGAAATCGCGGTCGTCCCCGCGGTCTGAGGCGTCCGAATTTCCGGTTCGCGCACTAGGCTGAAGATATGAACGTGGATGAGACGGACCTCCCCGGCCTCGGCCGGCGCAAGGACTTCATGACTGCCTCGGGACGCCGGATCGGCGTGGTCGAATACCGTGAAGGCCAAACGGAACTCATCGTCTCGACCTGGGACGATCCTGATACCTGCCAGGCTTCCATTCCGCTGACCGCGGACGAGGCCGCCGCCCTGGGCAACCTCCTGGGTGGCCAGCGCCTCGCCATGCAGCTCTCCGAAGCCCACAGGGAAGTCCCGGGGATCGTTACGCGCCAGTTCTCAATCAGTGCCGAATCCCCCTTCCACAACCAGCCGATGGGAAAGGCCTGCATCCGGACCCGCAGCGGCGTCTCAATCGTGGCCATCATGCGCGAGGGTGAGGTCCTCCCCTCTCCTGGGCCCGACGTCGTCCTCCACCCCGGCGACCTCCTCGTCGCAGTGGGAACACAAGAAGGCCTGGACACGGCGGCCAGCATTCTTCGCAACGGATAAGCGGGATGGATCCGCTCGCGCTGACCCTGATCGAGCTGGGGGCTGTCGTCTTCTGTCTCGGCCTGCTGGCCAGACTGGCCGGGCGGATCGGCATGTCCCCTATTCCGCTCTACCTGGTGGGCGGTCTGTTCTTCGGCGCCGGAGGCCTCGTCAAGCTCGAAGGCATGCACGAGTTCGCCCATCTTTCCGGCGAGATCGGCGTCATCCTCCTGCTGCTTATGCTGGGCCTGGAATATACGGCGGCCGAGCTCGTCACCGGGCTGCGGCGGTCCTGGCAGGCCGGCGTCCTGGACCTTCTGCTCAATTTCCTGCCCGGCGCAGGGCTCGCCCTGATGCTGGGATGGGGCGTCGTGGGAGCCATGGTGATGGGTGGCGTGACGTACATTTCATCGTCCGGGATCGCCGCGAAGGTCATCACCGATCTTGGCCGGATCGGCAACAGGGAAACCCCGGTGGTCCTCGCCATCCTGGTGTTCGAGGACCTCGCCATGGCCGTGTACCTCCCGATCCTGACCGCCACACTGGCCGGAGTGAGTTTCCTCATGGGCTTGCAGACCGTGGGCATCTCCCTCGCCGTCGTCACCCTGGTCCTGGTGGTGGCCCTGCGGCACGGCCACCACGTGTCCAAAGCCGTGCACAGTGAGAACTCCGAGGTCTTCCTGCTCAATCTGCTCGGTGCTGCGCTGCTGGTGGCGGGGCTCGCGGCCGCCATGCAGGTCTCCGCGGCAGTAGGCGCATTCATGCTCGGCATCGCGATTTCCGGCGCCACGGCCCACAACGCCACCCGCATCCTGGAGCCGCTACGGGACCTCTTCGCCGCGATCTTCTTTGTCGTCTTTGGACTCAACACGGACCCGCGGTCCATCCCGCCCGTCCTGGGCTGGGCGCTGTTGCTGGCCCTGGTGACCGCAGCCACCAAGATGATTACCGGATTCTGGGCGGCCAAGCGGGCCGGCATTGGAATTCCCGGCCGCTTCCGCGCGGGGGCCGCCCTGATCGCGCGCGGCGAATTCTCCATTGTCATCGCCGGCCTCGCCGTTGCCTCGGGTGTGGTGCCCGGGGATTTGGCGGCCCTCGCCACGGCCTATGTTCTGATCATGGCGATCGCGGGGCCGCTGGCCGCCCGTTTCGTTGAGCCGGTCGTCCGGCTGCTGCGCCGCCCCGTCCGGCGCCCGGCTGTCCGGACATCGGGGCAAGCGTGAGCCTGAGACTGCGCCGGAAACGGCCTTAAATGTCGGTGCGGTGGAAATTCAGGTGGCTGCGGCTGGCCGTCGGACCCCGCTGGCCCTGGTAGCGGTTGCCGTACTCCCCCGAGCCGTAAGGGTGCTCCGCGGCCGAGGAAAGCCGGAAGAAGCACAACTGGCCGATCTTCATGCCGGGCCACAGCTTGATGGGCAGCGTGGCCATGTTGGACAGCTCCAGCGTGACGTGGCCGGAGAACCCGGGGTCGATGAATCCCGCCGTCGAGTGCGTCAGGAGACCGAGCCGGCCGAGCGAGGACTTGCCCTCGAGTCGGGCCGCAATGTCATCCGGCAGCGTCACGGTCTCGTAGGTGGAGCCCAGGACGAACTCGCCCGGGTGCAGGATGAACGGCTCACCGGATTCCACCTCCACCAGGCGGGTCAGCTCGGGCTGCTCCTCGGCCGGATCAATGTGGGCGTACTTGTGGTTGTCGAACAGCCGGAAGAACTTGTCGATCCTGACGTCCACCGAGGACGGTTGGACCATCGCCGGGTCGAACGGTTCCAGGACAATCCGCTGGGAGTCGATTTCGGTTCGAATGTCGCGGTCAGAGATCAGCACAGGTTCAAAAATACCGCACTGGGCCTAGCCCGGCTTCACGGACCGGCACGGACGCCGAGTGTTACTTCCCCGGCCCGTCTATTCCGCGCCGGGCATATGTTCCAGGATCGACTTGAGCCGGTCGAGCTGGCCGACCTCAGCCTTCATCCGACGGCGCAACGGGTTGGTCAGCCGCGCCAGGAGTCCTTTGGGCTCGCACTTCAGCGCGAAGCGGACGCGTGTGCCGGGGCCTTCTGTGCTGAGGTAGTAGCCGCCGTGCGGCCGGGCCGGGCCGGCGATGACCTGGTACTGGATTTCCGCGCCCGGCCGCGCCTCGACGATTTCGAAATCCGCGGCCACTGGGCGTCCGCCCGGTCCGGCGATGGTCTGCCGGTACACGGCGCCTTTGGCGCCGGCCGCACCGGAAAGCAGCTCCACGCTCCGGACCCCGTCCCGCCACAGCGGCAGGTGGCCAGGGTCAATGAGGTAGTTATAGACGCTCATGGCATCGCGGTGGATAACGACGTCGTACTCTGCAAATGCCACGGAAATCCTTGCTCGGCGGACGGCTGATGGGCGTAGCCCGCTTCCCCGGAACTGCAGCTAACCATTTCAGGATAGACAGCACGGGCCACCGCACCGGGTCCTGTGACGGGCTTTCGCCCAAGAGTGTCCGAACAGTTATGGGACGTGACGGCCAGCGATCCGGCCACCTATCCGCCAACGCGCGGACGTGGCGTGTTCAACCTCGCCGCCAGACTGGGGTAATGTAAATCTCGTTGTTTCACCGGGGCAAAAGTCCAGCACTTTGGACAGTCCCACTGCGGCTGTAGCTCAATGGTAGAGCGCTAGCTTCCCAAGCTTGATACGCGGGTTCGATTCCCGTCAGCCGCTCCAATCCTCTCTTTCGCGTCCGGCGCTGCGCCGTCCCGCTCCGGCCTCCCATTAGGTTCCTACCTGTATCGTCAGAAGTCAGGAACCTCTTCGGTTCCGCTACAGGAGCAATCATGGCTGACAAGTCCCCCCGTCAAGCAGCATCCAAGAAATCCGGCAAATCCATCAAGGAAAAGCGCGCTGACAAGAGGGCCGCCTCAGCGCCGGCCAGCTCCCTCGACAAAGTGACCGCCGCCAAGACGGCGAGCCCCAAAAAGAAGTGACCGGATCCCCGAACCGCCTCACCCTCGGCATCCTCGCCAGCACACGAAAACCCGACGAGCGGCGCCTTCCCATCCATCCCCTGCACCTGGACCGCATCGCGCCGGAAATCCGGGAGCAGCTGATCCTTGAGGAAGGCTACGGCGAGCGTTTCGGCGTGTCGGACGAGCACCTCGCGTCCCTCGTGGGGCGCATCGCCCCGCGCCGGCAGCTGCTGGCCGACGCCGACGTCGTCCTCCTGCCCAAGCCGCAGCCCGAAGACCTTGCCGAACTCCGCGACGGTCAGGTCCTCTGGGGCTGGCCGCACTGCGTCCAGGACCGGGCCATCACCCAGCTGGCGATCGATAAGAAACTCACGCTCATCGCCTTCGAGGCCATGAACCACTGGGCCAGCGACGGCGGCTTCGGCCTGCATGTCTTCCACAAGAACAACGAGCTCGCCGGCTACTGCTCCGTGCTGCATTCCCTGGCCCTGACCGGGTCCACCGGGGACTACGGCCGCCGGCTGAGCGCCGTCGTGATCGGCTTCGGCGCAACGGCCCGCGGCGCCGTAACTGCCCTGAACGCCCACGGCGTCCACGACGTGCAGGTGCTGACCAACCGCGGTGTCGCCGCGGTGGGCTCGCCCATCCACTCCGTCCGGATCGCGCAGTTCGACCACGACAGCAACGCGCCGTACCTCAGCGAGGTCATCACCGAGCGCGGGCGCGTGCCGCTGGCACCGTTCCTCGCCGAGAGCGACATCGTGGTCAACTGCACCCTGCAGGACCCCAACGCGCCGCTGACCTACCTGCGCACCGAGGACCTGGCCGCTTTCCGGCCCGGCAGCCTGATCGTGGACGTGTCCTGCGACGAGGGCATGGGGTTCAGCTGGGCGAAAACCACCTCCTTCGCCGAGCCGACGTTCAAGGTCGGGGACCACATCGACTACTACGCGGTGGACCACAGCCCGTCCTACCTCTGGGATTCCTCCAGCTGGGAGATCAGCGAGGCCCTGCTGCCGTTCCTCGAGACCGTGATCACCGGCCCCGAGGCCTGGACCGCGAACGAGACCATCCGCCGTGCGATCGAAATCCGCGACGGCGTCGTCCAGAACCCGGATGTGCTGCAGTTCCAGCACCGGGAGACGGACTACCCGCACGTGCCGCTGGCCGGATAGCGGCTCTGCACGGTTTCAGCCCCGTTCCCGGGTTTTAGCTGCGAAATAAGACAGCCGCGGCGTGGATCCACGCCGCGGCTGTCCGATGTCGGCGCGAAAGGCTAGGACGCGGCGGCTGCCTGCCGCCGGCCCTGGCTCGGGACGATCCGCAGCAGCCGGCGCCGGTCCTTCAGGTCCACCTTGAGCATGAGCTGCCCGCGCCGCGCCAGGACGACTGCGACGCTTGCCGCGGCGAGCACCGGCACACCTCCGGAAATGAGGACAGCCGTGTGCGGGGTCGCGTGTTCGGCGAGCCAGCCGATCATCGGGCCGCCGATCGCCTGCCCGCCGATCAGCACCATGATGTACAGGCTCATGACGCGCCCGCGGATTGCCAGATTGGCGCTGACCTGGACTAGCTGGTTCGCGGCGGTAAGGAACATGAGGCACCAGAACCCGGCCAGCACCATCGCCGCACCGAACCAGGGCATCGACGGCGCCAGGGATGCCAAGCACAACATGAGGCCGTACATTCCGGCGCCCAGGACCACCGAGCGCAGCCGCAGTTCGCGCCGCCGGGCCGAGGTGACGGCCCCGGCCAGCGCCCCGAGCGCCACGAGGGTGTTGAGCAGGCCATAGCCGCCGGCACCGGCGTCGTACACGTGGTCGGCAAACGCGGCCAGCAGCACCGGCAGGCTCATCGCGAACACCGCGATGAACCCGGCCATCAGCCAAGGCCAGTAGATGGTGGGCTTGCTCAGCGCATAGTTCAGCCCTTCCCTCAGCATGCCCCGGCGCTTGGCGACCGGGCTGCCGACATGCAGCTGGTCCTTCCGCAGGCTCAGCAGCATCGACACGGTGAAGCAGCAGGCCACGGCGTTGGCGGCAAAGGCCCAGCCCGCACCGACGGCGGTCAGCAGGATCCCGGCGATGGCAGGACCGATCAGTCCGCCGAGCTGGAAGATCGTGGAGTTCACGCTGATTGCGTTGCGCAGGTAGCGGGGACCGACGAGTTCATTGACGAACACCTGACGGGCAGGCTGGTCCAGCACCGTCACGAAGCCCAGGACCAGCGCGATCGCGTAAACGTGCCCAACCTCGATCCGCTGGCTGAGGGCCAGCGCGGCAAGCGTCGCCGCCAACAGGGCGGCGACTGACTGGCACAGCATGAGGATCTTCCGCTTCGCGAAGCGGTCCGCCATCATGCCGGCCCACGGCCCGAGGAACAGGGACGGCAGGAACTGCAAGGCCACGGTGATCCCGACTGCGGTGACGGACCCGGAGAGCTGGAGCACCAGCCAGTCCTGGGCGATCCGCTGCATCCAGAGCGCGATCACGGCAATGAAATGGCCGATCGCGAAGACGCGGAAGTTGCGGACCTTCAGGGAGATGAACGTGTGGCGCCACGGCAGGCGCTCGTTGACGACGGTGATCGGTTGGGTGATGGTGTCCGGCAGGGCGGCTGCGTTAGCCTCGAGCGGCGGAGGGGGTGCCACGGCAAAGTCCTCAAAAGAGCGGGTGAGCGGGATGGACTTAACGCTAGGCTGGCCCCAAGAGATTATGGAAGCCTATTCAGCGCATAACTAGAATTACAAAACGCAATACATCGTTCGCAATGCTCGCTTCGCGCCGCCCGATCCGGAGGCCAACATGTTCGAACCCGCCCAGCTCCGCTCCTTCCTGGCCGTGGCCGAGACCCTGAGTTTCACGAAGGCCGCGGAACGCCTCGGCCTGGCGCAGCCCACCGTCAGCCAGCACGTCCGCAAGCTGGAGACCGCCGCCAAGCGGGTGCTGATCGCCCGGGACACCCGCGATGTGCGACTGACGGACAACGGCGATGCCATGGCCGGGTTTGCCCGGAGCATCCTCGCCGCCCACGACGCCGCCGCCCGTTACTTCTCAGGATCGGCCATGCGCGGGCGCCTGCGCTTCGGCACGGCCGACGACCTCGCCATCACCGGGCTGCCCCGCATCCTCCGGGAGTTCCGCCAGATCTATCCGCAGATCAACCTCGAGCTCACGGTGGGCCAGAGCGACCAGCTCTACAAGCGCCTCAATGCGGGGCAGCTGGACCTGGTCTTTGTGAAGTGGGTGGCGGGGGCCAAGGACGGGACCGTGGTCCAGCAGGACGCCTTTGCCTGGGTGGGGCTGGAGCAGACCGTGCTGGATCCGGCCGATCCGGTGCCGCTGATCGCGTACCCCTCCCCCAGCCTGAGCCGGAAGCTCGCGATCGACGCCCTTGAGGCCACCGGCCGGACTTGGCGGATCACGTGCACCACTCGGCAGATCAGCGGCGTGCTGGCCGCCGTCCGGGCCGGCATCGGGGTGGCCGTGATGCCCTCCTCGCTGGTCCCGGAGGACCTGAAGACCATTACCCGCCGCTTCGATCTGCCGCCCGTGGGCGACGTCGATTTCACCCTCATCCGCAATCCCCTGGCCAATACCGAGGTAATCAATGCACTCACCCAGGCGATCGTGGGCCGGACTTTGAAGCGCCCGGCCTGAGGCGCGGGCAGCCCGCCGGCCCGTCCATGGCATCGAGGCCATGGCCTCGAGTCCACGGCACCTAGTCCGCGGCACCTGGGGGCGGGGTACTTACCTGACAGACCACGCAGGTAGCAAAGAGTACTTACTTGACCATTGAACGGTGCAGGTACTTCATCTATCCTGACACTACTCAAGATTAACCGTCCGAGGTCAAGCAGAGGCCCACGACAACGATTCGAAAAAACGAACGCTGTCCGTCGCTGATGCCGTGTGGCTGGCGCCGAGCGTTCGGGATAGGCCGACAATGATGCCAGCCATAAACCGACCCCGTCTGTCCGCACCGGCCGCCGCGCACGCGACTACGGCCGCCCGTCCGGCAACGTCCCCGGTGCGCCACGGCGCCACGATTCAGCACTCCGCTACCACTCAATACTCCAGCCTGGGCCGGCGGGGAATTCGCCCGGCCACCTTGGCCGAGTCCGATTTTGTTGCCAGCCCGTACTGCGAACGCTGCGGTACTGACGAATTCATCTACCTGGAGACCTTCATCCCGGCCACGCACCGCCGGGACGGCTCGGTCAGCAAGCTCGGCGAGGTCACCTACTTCTGCTCCGGCTGCGATGACTTCTCCGCCCACGCGGTCCCGGCCTCGTGGGTGCCGCCAGGCTGGTACTTCGGTTAGGCGGCTCGGCGCTTAACGCCGTCGCCGCCGCGCCTCACCCAACGGTGCTGCACGGCGGCGACGGCGTTTTAGCACGCCCGGCCTAGAGTCCTAGCGCGATCGGGCTAAATCAGGGCATCCGAGATGTGGTTCGGGGTGCCGAACCGGTGCGCTGTGATGCTGATGGCCTGCTCGTGCAGGAACGGCAGCAGTTCCACGCGTCCGGCTTCGGTGACCGGGTGGAAGTAGACCGCCAGGTCCGGGCGGCCTCCGGTGGCTTCGGCCAGTGCCTTGGCGTTTCCGCCGATCAACCGGATCCGGGCGCCGGACAGCTGGCCTGCCGCGGCGAGCGTGCCGGCGGAAGCCAGCCAGTCGGCGTCGTTCTCCACGGTGACGGCGATGCCGAGTCCTGACAGGACGGCGCGCAGCTGGGCGGGTAGTTCCACGGCGGTGGAGACCGTGAGGGCGGACCCGGCGAGGACACCGGCGGCGACGGTCCGGACGAGGCCGGCGAGCGGTTCGCCTTCGGCGAGGCGGACCGTGACGGGCAGGGCGCGGTAGCGGAAGACGTTGCGTTCCGCGCTCAGGCCCGAAACGTCCTTGGCCGTGCCGAATTCCTCGGCCCAGGCCCGGGCATCGGAAGCCAGGGCGCGCTGCAGCGGCGCGATCTCGTCGGTTGTCAGGAAGCCCTTGGCCGCGTCTTCGATCCGGCGTACTCCCGTGTGGGCGGGGGCAGCGGCCGGGGTGACGGCGGCGGCGCTGGGCTTGCTGGCCCATTCGCCGAGGCCGACGAGGTAGTTGGGGCCGCCGGCCTTGGTGCCGGCGCCGACGGCGGATTTCTTCCAGCCGCCGAACGGCTGGCGCTGGACGATCGCTCCGGTGATGCCGCGGTTGACGTAGAGGTTTCCGGCCTGGATGGTGTCCAGCCAGAGGCCGAGCTCCTCGCTGTTGAGCGAGTGCAGGCCCGCGGTGAGGCCGTACTCGATCTGATTCTGGATCGCGATGGCCTCCTCCAGAGTCTCCGCCGTCATGACGCCCAGGACGGGGCCGAAGAATTCGGTGAGGTGGAAGTAGGATCCGCGCCGGACGCCCGAGCGCACGCCGGGGCTCCAGAGTTTGCCGGTGGCGTCCAGCTTCCGCGGTTCCACGGCCCAGGTTTCACCCTCGCCGAGGGTGGTCAGCGCGTTGAGGAGCTTGCCGCTGGCGGCCTCGATGATCGGGCCCATCTGGGTCGCCGGGTCCTCCGGGTAGCCGACCTTCAGCGAGGTGACGGCGTCGATCAGCTGGTTGTGGAACCGCTTCGACGTGGCAACGGAGCCGACCAGGATCACGAGCGAGGCGGCGGAGCACTTCTGGCCTGCGTGTCCGAACGCGGAGTACGCCACGTCCTTGGCCGCAAGGTCCAGGTCCGCGCTCGGGGTGACGATGATGGCGTTCTTGCCGCTGGTCTCGGCCAGGAGCGGCAGGTCCTTGCGGAAGGACCGGAACAGCTCGGCGGTCTCATAGCCGCCGGTCAGGATGACGCGGTCCACGGCCGGGTGGGAGATCAGCTGCTGGCCGAGTTCCCGCTCGCCCAGCTGCACCATGGTCAGGACGTCCCGCGGGACGCCGGCCTCCCAGAGGGCCTCGATCATCACGGCACCGCTGCGGCGGGCCTGCTTGGCGGGCTTGATCACGACGGCGGAGCCGGCGGCGAGGGCGGCCAGGGTGGAGCCGGCCGGG
The DNA here is from genome assembly GCF_900104405.1 of Arthrobacter sp. ok909. Taxonomy (NCBI): domain Bacteria; kingdom Bacillati; phylum Actinomycetota; class Actinomycetes; order Micrococcales; family Micrococcaceae; genus Arthrobacter; species Arthrobacter sp. ok909. The sequence continues at coordinate 43,887 of NZ_FNJS01000021.1, forward strand.
ATGGCGACCGGGAAGTTCCACGGCGGGGTCACGACGGTGAGCTTGGACGGGACGAAGGTGGCGCCGTCGACGTCGTCGAGCTTGCGGGCCGATTCGGCGTAGTAGTGCGCGAAGTCGACGGCCTCGCTGACCTCGGGGTCGCCCTGGTCGATCGTCTTCCCAGTCTCGGATGCCATGACCTCGAGGAGGTCGGCGCGGCGGCCCTCGAGGACGTCGCCGGCCCGGTGCAGGATTTCGGCGCGCGCGGCGCCGGAGAGTGCGCCCCAGGCCTTCCCTTTTTCGACGGCGGTGGCGATGACCGCGTTCAGGGTGGCCTCGTCGTTGATCGTGGCGGCCTCGACGGCGGCGTTGCCCAGCGTAGAGCTTGCCACGCGGCCCAGGATGGCGCGGCCCCAGTCGCGGTTGGCGGGCAGCGAGGGATCGGTGTCAGGGGTGTTCTCGAACGCATCGTGCGGCAGCGGCGCGGCGGGGAGGGCGCGGTTCTGCCGGCGGTTCGGCGGCGGAACCTCGTCGTCGAGCTTGGCGAGGGAGGCGAGGAAGCGCTGCTTCTCACGCTCGAAGAGCGACCTGCTTTCTGCGGAATTCCCGCCAAGTTCGAAGACGGCGGACATGAAGTTGTCCTGGCTGGCGCCCTCTTCAAGGCGGCGGATCAGGTAAGCGATCGCGACGTCGAACTCGGCCGGGTGGACCACCGGGGTGTAGAGCAGGAGGGAGCCGACGTCCTTCTTGACGGCCTCAGCCTGGCCCTGGGCCATGCCGAGCAGCATCTCGAACTCGATACCGGATTCCACGCCGCGCTGCTTGGCCAGCAGCCAGGCGAAGGCGATATCGAAGAGGTTATGGCCGGCGACGCCGATCCGGATGTTGCTGATCCGGTCCGGGTGCAGCGAGTAGTTGATGACGCGCTTGTAGTTGGTGTCCGAATCCTGCTTGGTGTTCCAGGTGGCGAGTGGCCAGTCGTGCAGGGAGGCTTCCACCTGCTCCATCGGCAGGTTGGCGCCCTTGACGACGCGGACCTTGATCGCGGCGCCGCCCTCGGCGCGGCGGGCTGCGGCCCAGTCCTGCAGGCGGATCATGGCGGCGACGGCGTCGGGCAGGTAGGCCTGGAGCACGATGCCGGCCTCGAGGTTCTTGAACTCGGGCTTGTCCAGGATCCGGGTGAAGACCGCGATGGTCATGTCCAGGTCCTTGTATTCCTCCATGTCCAGGTTGATGAACTTGGCCTTCTGTCCGCCGGCGGCAAACGACGCCGCGCGGGTGAAGAGCGGGGTCAGCTTCTCCACGACGTGCTCCACGGCCTCGTCGAACGCCCAGGCGGAGTGCGGGGCCACCGTGGAGGAGACTTTGATGGAGACGTAGTCGACGTCCGGCCGGGACAGCAGGGCGTGGGTGCCCTCGAGCCGGCGGGAAGCCTCGTGCTCGCCGAGGACCGCTTCGCCGAGGAGGTTGACGTTGAGCTTGATGCCGTCCCTGCGGATCTTTGCGATGGCCGGGCCGAGCTTGGCGTCAGTGGCGTCGACGATGAGGTGGCCGACCATTTCACGGAGCACGCGGCGGGCCACCGGGATGACCACCCGGGGCAGGACCGGGGCCATGGTGCCGCCGAGGCGGACGGCGCTGCGCATGTACCAGGGCAGGAACGCCGGGACCTTGGGGGCCAGGGCGGCGAGGTTGCGCGCGGCGACCTGCAGGTCTTCCGGACGGACGACGCCGTCGACGAATCCGACCGTGAAGTCCAGGCCGTTCGGGTCTTTCAGGACTCCGGCGAGCTGCTCGGCCGAGGCGTCGACGGGAACCTTGGCGGCTTCGGTGAGCCAGTGGCGCACCAGCGCGATGGTGTCCTCGGCCAGGGCTGCGGCTTCAAGGACCGTCGAGCCTTCCGAAACCGCGGCGTGCGCGGCTTCGTTGCCCGCGGCGCTGCCGGTGGTCGCGCCGGACTCAGTGGAGATGTTGGTCATGGCTGAAACTCGTTCTTTCTCAAGATGTGGACCTCTTATGAATCAGTATGCGACCGGATTTTCATAAGATAAAGCGATGTTTTCTGAGCAATACCGGTTAGAAAAACCGAACCTTAAAAACCAGTTGCGCTATCACTTATTGCCCTTAAGACCTGGGGAGCCATAAGTGATAGCGCAACGGGGATGTGGGGTGGCTACGCCAGGGGGCGGTGCATCTCCACGATTTCTTCGTGCCGCGGGCTGTCCGGGTTCATGAGCGAGTTCTTGCGTCCATAGGTGAAGTAGATGATCAGGCCGACCACGAGCCAGACGCCGAACCGCAGCCAGGTCTCCCAGTGCAGCTGGAACATCAGGAACAGCGAGGCGAACACGCCGAACGCGGGAACGACGGGCATCAGCGGCAGGCGGAAGGTCCGCGGGGCCTCAGGCTTCCTGTAGCGGAACACGATCACCGATGTGCAGACGACGACGAACGCGGCCAGAATGCCGATGTTGGTCAGGTCCGCCACGGCCTTGATCGGGAGGACGCCGGCCAGGATGGCGGAGGCGGTGCCGGCGATCCAGGTCACGCGCTGCGGCGTGCCGTGCCGGTCGGTCTTGGCGAACCAGCCCGGCAGGAGGCCGTCGCGGCTCATAGAGAACCAGACGCGGGTGACGCCGAGGAGGAAGGTCAGCATCACGGTGAGGATGGACAGGACCGCGAACACGGAGATGATCGTTGCGATCACCGGCAGTCCGACGCTGTTGAAGGCGGAGGCGAAGCCGGCCTTGGGGTCGATTTCCGTGTAGTGCTGCATTCCGGTGAGCACCAGGGTGGCGGCGACGTAGAGCAGCATGGCGATGATGAGCGAGTAGATGATCGCCTTCGGCATGTGCTTCTTGCCGTCCGTCGCCTCCTCCGCCGCGGTGCTCATGGCGTCGTAGCCGAACACGGCGAAGAACACCGTGGCGGAGCCGGCCACTACGGGGCCGAAGCCGCTGGGCATGAAGGGGTCGTAGTTTTTGGTGTTGATGTAGAAGATGCCCAGGCCGATGATGAACAGGATCAGGACGACTTTGATGGCGACGGCGATCAGCTCGAAGCGCCCAAAGGTCTTCGTGCCGCGGGAGAGGATCCAGGTCACCAGCAGGCAGACGAGGATGGCGGGAAGGTTGATAATGCCGCCCGTTCCCTCATCCGGCGTCGCTGTCATCCAGGCGGGCATATGGATGCCGATGCCGGAGAGGAAGGCGTCGAAGTAGCCCGAGATGCCGATGGCCACCACGGCCACGATCGCGATGTACTCCAGCAGCAGGTCCCACCCGATGAACCAGCCGATCACCTCGCCGAGGGCAACGTAGCCGTAGGTATATGCCGAGCCGGCCCGCGGGATCATGCCGGCGAATTCGGCGTAGGACAGTGCCGCGGCAGCGGATGCCAGTCCCGCGATCAGGAACGAGACGAGCACCGCCGGGCCGACGCCGGGCTCGCTCGCACTGCCGTGGGCCACAAGGCCCGCCAGCGAGAAGATGCCGACGCCGATAATACCGCCTACGCCGATGGCCGTCAGCTGCCAGAGCCCCAGGCTCCTGTGCAATCCGCTGTGTTTGTTTTCTTCTTCAATGTCGTCGATGGGCTTGCGCCGCATGATCGACCGCGCCAAATCTTGTGTAGCCACCAGGGCCTCCTAATTTAGGTGTGATGCCCATCAATCCACCCTGTGATGGGGGTAACCGAGCGACAACAGTATGCAAGCCCGATTGCATTAGATAAAATGAATTCTCTTAACTAATAACCATTAGAGTTCCCAAAGGATTACCGATGCTCGACGTCCGGCGTTTGCGACTGCTGCGCGAACTGAAGATCCGGGGCACACTGGCCGAAGTGGCCGAAGCGCTCCAGTACAGCCCATCGTCAGTTTCCCAGCAACTGGCCCTCCTTGAGAAGGAGGCCGGGGTGGAACTCCTCCGGAAAACCGGCCGCCGGGTGCAGCTAACCCCCCAGGCCGAAGTCCTCGTAGCCCATACGTCCCAGCTTCTGGAGACCCTGGAGCAGGCCGAGGCGGACCTGGCAGCGTCACTGACCACGGTCACCGGCACCGTGCGGATCGCCGTGTTCCAGTCCGCTGCGCTGGCCCTCATGCCGGGCACCCTGACCCGGATGACCTCCAGCTACCCGGAGGTCCGGGTAGAGATGACCCAGCGGGAACCGGAGACGGCCCTCCACGAGACGTGGGCTCGCGACTTCGACCTCGTGATCGCCGAACAGTATCCGGGCCACGCCGCCCCGCACTACGCCGAACTGGACCGCGTGGCGCTGACCAGGGACGCCATCCGGCTGGCCGTTCCGCCCTCCTCGCCGGGGCGCACCGCCATCAGGACGCTGGCCGATACCGCGGGGCTGCCCTGGGTGATGGAACCCCGCGGGGCGGCCTCCCGGCACTGGGCCGAGCAGGCGTGCCGGAGCGCCGGATTTGAGCCCGATGTCCGCTTCGAAACCGCCGACCTGCAGGCCCAGATCCGGCTGATCGAATCCGGAAATGCGGTGGCCCTGATGCCGGACCTCGTGTGGACCGGCCGCGGCACCAGCGCGCAGCTCCTGGACCTGCCCGGGAATCCGCACCGCACGGTGTTCACCTCGGTGCGGCGCTCCAGCGCCAAACGGCCGGCCCTGCTCGCCGCCAGGGAAATCCTGGCGGCGACGGCGGCATCCATCGTTCCGGCGGCGGCCGCCGGCACGCTGGACCCGGCCCCGGCGGACCGGCCTGCCTGACCGGAGGGGTGTGCAGTGGGCCACAGCGCCGGCGTCGGCCCCGCGTTAGACTGGTGACGTTATGAATCGCACAATATTCAAATCCAAGATCCACCGCGCCACGGTCACGCACGCGGACCTTCACTATGTCGGTTCCGTCACCGTGGACCTGGATCTGCTGGAGGCCGCCGACATCCTCCCCGGTGAGCTCGTGGCGATCGTCGACGTCACCAACGGCGCCCGGCTCGAGACCTACACGATTGCCGGCGAACGCGGTTCCGGCGTGATCGGCATCAACGGGGCCGCTGCCCACCTGATGCACGAGAACGACATCGTCATCCTCATCACCTACGCCCAGATGACCACGGACGAGGCAAAGGCGTACAACCCCAAGGTGGTCCACGTGGATCAGGACAACAAGATTGTCCAGATCGGCAACGACCCCGCAGAGGGCATGACGCCGGGCCTCCTGCGCCCGCCGCACTCGCTGAACAACGCAGCGCTGAACTAAGAATTGCCGCCGTCGGGCGTAATAGGGCGGTCCGCAGAATAAAGCTGATTACTCTGGAACGGTGACCTTTACCCGCCGCCCTCCTGCCCCGTTGCGGAGGGCCGCGTGCTAGGGGTTCTGGCAGGCTTCTTTGTCGTCTGGTCCATCATCCTGGTCGGCATGTTCGTGGGCCGGCGCAAGATCCTGGGCGAGAACGCACGCTCCGTCCTCAGCGCCCTGACCTTCTTTGTCGCGAGCCCCGCCCTGCTCTTCGAGACGCTCAGCAAGGCGAAACTGCACGACGTCTTTGCCGCGCCACTGCTCGTGACGGCCGTTGGAGCCCTGACGACGGCGGTGCTGTTCTTTGGCATTGTGCGCTTCGTGCTCAAACGCCCGGCCCCGGAAGCCCTCATCTCATCCATGAGCGCATCGCTGGCCAACTCCGCCAACCTCGGCATTCCCATCGCCGTCTTCGTGCTCGGAGACGCGAGCTACGTGGCGCCCCTGCTCATCTTCCAGCTGGCCTTTTTCACCCCCATGTTCCTTATGGCGCTGGATGCCACCACCAGCTCGCACCGCACCACGCCGCTGACGTTCCTGCTCATGATCCTGCGGAACCCGATGATCGTGGGGTCCGCGCTGGGCCTCGTGGTGGCCGGGACCGGCTGGCAGGTGCCTGCACTGGTCATGGAGCCCATCCACCTGATCGGCGGTGCCGCCATCCCGGCCATGCTGATCGCGTTCGGCATGAGCCTGAACGGATCCCGGCCGTTGCATCCGGCCACCGGGCGCCGGCTGGACACCGTATTGGCGAGCTTCTTCAAGCTCGTTGTCCACCCGCTGGTGGCCTACCTGTTTGCCCGCTTTGCCCTCGGCATGCAGGAGCAGGCATTGTTCGCCGCCGTCGTCACGGCAGCCCTGCCCACGGCGCAAAACGTGTTTGTCGCGGCCAGCCGTTACCGCACCGGCGTCACAGTAGCCAAAGACACGGTGCTGATCACTACCGTAGTAGCTGTGCCGGCCATGATCGGCGTGGCCCTACTGCTGGCCTGACCCGCCTTGGCGGCCAGGCACCAATCCCCGAGGAGGACCCTTGAATACAATCCTGGACACGGTCGTCATCGGCGGCGGCGCGATGGGCTCCGCCGCCGCCTGGGCGCTGGCCCGGCGAGGCCGGGACGTGACCTTGCTGGAGCAGTTCGGGCCCGGCCACCACAACGGCGCCTCACACGGCACCACCCGGAACTTCAACCCCGGGTACGCGGATCCGGACTACGTCGCCATGCTGGCCGAGTCCGCGCGGCTGTGGAACGAGCTCGAAGCGGACAGCGGCGAGCGGCTGCTGGCCCGGACCGGCGTCGTGAACCACGGCACCGATCCGCGGTTGCCCGAGATCCGGAGCGCCCTGCTCGCCGCCGGGCTCCGCGCGGAGTTCCTCGCCGTCGAGGATGCCGCAGAGCGCTGGCGGGGCATCCGGTTCGACCAGCGTGTCCTGCACATGGCGGACGGCGGCCAGCTGAACCCGGACGCCGCGTTGCCGGCGATGCAGCGCCTCGCCGCCGGCCTCGGCGCCGAGATCCGCCATCATGTGAAGGTCCTGGAGGTGAAAGTGCTCGACGACGGCGTCCGGCTCACGCTCGAGTCCGGCGGCGTGACCGAGGTGATTTCCGCGCGGCAGGCGGTGGTCACCGCCGGCGGCTGGACCACCAAGCTGCTCGCCGGTGTGGCCCCCGTGCCCCGGCTGACGGTCACCCAGGAGCAGCCCGCGCATTTCGCCATCACGGATCCCGGCGCCCAGTGGCCGGGGTTCAACCATATGCCCGGCCACGGGGATGCCTACCGGTATTGGCGTTCGCCGGTTTACGGCATGCACACGCCGGGCGAGGGCATCAAGGCCGGGTGGCACGGGGCGGGCCCCGTGGCGGACCCGGACAACCGGTCCTTCGCGGCGGAGCCCGGACAGCGGGCGGCCCTGCAGCGCTATGCCCGGGACTGGCTGCCCGGGGTCGACGCCGACGCCCTCACCGACGTCAGTTGCACCTACACGACCACCGTGGATGAGAACTTTGTCCTGGACAGGATCGGCCCGGTGGTCATCGGCGCCGGCTTCTCCGGCCACGGGTTCAAGTTCACGACGGCCGTCGGCCGGATCCTGGCCGACCTCGCCACCGGCGACGGCGGCGCGCCGGCCATCTTCTCGGCATCCCGGCCACGGGTGCGCTGACTCCCGCGGGGGGAATCGACGTTCTGTCCGGCCCTGCACGAAGCAACGCGGGGCGCGAAGTGACTGCGTTGCCCTGTGCGCCGGTAGGCTGGGACCGGTCTTGAACGGCCCCGCGGATACCCGGGGCAACAGCATGAAGCGGGGAAGAATTGCGCAGCGTCCGATCAGGCAGCGTCGAAGCAGCCAGCAGCCGAACACCCAGCGTTCCGGCCAGCAGCGGTCCCGCAACTGACCGCCGGGCACAGGCCACACGCGACCGGAAGATCGGCGCGGTTGACTGGATTGCCCGTGGCGTGGCGGGCCTGCTGCTCGTGGCGACGTCGGCGTGCGCCGGCCCCGGGACACTAACCCCGGCCGCCGGGACCGGCGTCGTCGGCCCTGGCGCCGCGGCTGCCTCCGCCACGGCGACGGCCAGCGCGGACAGCACACCACTGGATCCCGACACCACCCCCGGAGTCGATGCCCCCGGCATCGGCGCCCCGCACCAGCAGCCCGCGTTCGCCAGCAAGGCCCTCGCGGTGCTGGCGACGCTGCCCGTCAAGGGCCGTGCGCCGAAGACGGGCTACTCCCGCGACCAGTTCGGCCCGGCGTGGTCCGACGTCGACCACAACGGCTGCGATACCCGTAATGATGTGCTCCGCCGCGACCTCAAATCCGTCGCGCTCAAGCCGGGAACGAGGGACTGCGTGGTCCTCTCAGGCGTCCTGAACGACCCCTACACGGCCGCCGTCATCAACTTCCTGCGCGGCAACGCCACCAGCACCGCGGTCCAGATCGACCACGTCGTGGCGCTCAGCGACGCCTGGCAGAAGGGCGCGCAGCAGCTCAGCCCCGGGCAGCGGCTCTCCTTCGCCAATGATCCCCTGAATCTGCTTGCGGTGGACGGCCCGGCCAACCAAAGCAAGAGCGACGGCGACGCCGCCACTTGGCTCCCGCCGAACAAGGCCTATCGGTGCGATTACGTCGCCCGCCAAATTTCGGTGAAGTCCAGCTACGGCCTGTGGGTGACTCAGGCCGAGCACGATGCCATGGCGCGGGTCCTGTCCGACTGCCCGAATGCCCTGGCGCCCACCAACCAGCCGGCAACCGCTCCCGCGCAGGCCGCCCCAGCACAGCAGCCGGCGCAGCAGCCGGCGCAGCAGCCGGTCCCGGCGCAGGTCCAGATGGCACCCGCACCCGCACCGGCGGCCGGCGTGTACTACGCGAACTGCACCGCGGTCCGCGCCGCCGGTGCGGCACCCATCCACGTCGGCCAGCCGGGATACAGCAGCAAGCTGGACCGCGACGGGGACGGCGTCGGCTGCGAGTAGCTCCGGACGGCGTGCGGGCAGCCGGGCTGCCGGACAGCCGGGACGCCTGCAGTCTGTCAGGGACTGGGCTGCTGATCAGTTCTTCTGGTGTTCATCCAGGAGCCGGGCGCAGCGGATGAAGCCCAGGTGCGAGTACGCCTGGGGATGGTTGCCCAGGTGGGTTTCCGTGCCGGGATCGTACTCCTCCGGCAGCAGCCCCGTGGGGCCGAACAGGTTGACCAGCTGGTCGAAGAGGTCCCAGGCCTCCTCGATCCGGCCCACGGCGATATAGGCCTCGATCAGCCACGTCGTGCAGATGTGGAAGCCGCCCTCCAGACCCGGCAGGCCGTCGTCGTACCTGTAGCGGAACACGGTGGGACCCACCCGCAGTTCCCGTTCCACCGCCGTGACCGTGGCCAGGAAACGGGGGTCATTGACGTCCAGCAGGCCGGAGAGCCCGATGTGCAGCACGGCTGCGTCCAGGTCCGGGCTGTCGTACGCCACCGTGTAGGAAGACGCCGACTCGTCCCAGCCTTCGCGCAGCACTTCCTCACGGATGGTCTCCGCCGTGGACTCCCACGCCGGCAGCGGTTCCCGGCCGTGCCGGGCGGCCGTGCGCAGCGCCCGGTCCAGCGCCACCCAGCACATCACCTTCGTGTACACATGGTGCCGCGGAGCCCGCCTGGCCTCCCAGATGCCGTGGTCCGCCTCATGCCAGCGGGCCAGCACGGCTGCGGCCATCTGAACCATCAGCTCCCAGTGGTCGTCGGAGAGCACGCCCTGGCGGGCGCTGAGGGCGTCGATCAGCTCGGCAATCGGGCCAAACACGTCCAGCTGCACCTGGTGGTCGGCCGCATTGCCGATCCGGACCGGGCGTGATCCCGCATAGCCTGGCAGGCTCTCGATGATGGCCTCGGTGGACAGCGGCGCCCCCGTCACCGAGTACAGCGGATGGAGCCATTCCGGGCCCGGGGCGTGATCCAGAATCCGGCCCAGCCAGGCCAGGAAACCCTCGGCCTCGGCCGTGGATCCGAGGTCCACGAGGGCGTTGACCGTCATGGACCCGTCCCGCAGCCAGCAGTACCGGTAGTCCCAGTTCCGGGTTCCGCCGATTCCCTCCGGCAGCGACGTGGTGGGCGCAGCCAGCACCGCGCCGGTGGGTTCGTGAACCAGGGCACGCAGCACCAGCGCGGACCGGCGGACAAGCGACGGCTTCACGCCCGGCATCTGCAACTCATGGACCCAGCGCCGGGAATGATGCGCGACGGCGGAGCGCCGCTCCGTCTCATCTTCGGCCACCGCAGGCTGCGGTTCGGTATCGCCGCAGCGCAGGTTGAGGACCACGGGCCCGTCCCGCAGGTCGACGTCGCCCGTCGCGGTGGCGTGCCGGCCGTCCGACGTGATGGAAAAGCTCACGCCGGGCGCCCGCAGGATGATCGGATCCGCGGTTCCCACCACGTGCAGCTCAGTTCCGCGCGCCTCCATGCTGAACGGCGCATTCGCGTAGTCCGGCCGCGGGGCGAACACGATCCGGGCCGTGCCGGTGCCCGAAAGCACCCGAACCAGGCTGGTGATGCCCGCCGGCGCCGGTTCCAGGTAGTCCGTCACGGTGACGTCGGCCCAGCGGGTTTCGACGATCATGGTGCTGTCCACATAGCGCTGGCCCAGGACCTGCGAGGACTTCACCGGTTCCACGGAGAAGTGGCCGGCCGCGTCACCGCCGAGCAAGTGGGCGAACAGGGACCCCGAGTCCGGCAGCGGGTGGCTCATCCAGCAGATCTTCGCGTCCGGCGTGATCAGCGCGGTGGAGGATCCGTTGCCGATCATCGAATGCCGTTCCAGCCCCACGGCGTCCTCGCCGAAAAGCCACGCCCTCCGCAGCTCGAACAGGATCGCCAGGACGCGGGCGAACGACTCCGGGTCCCGGAGCCGGTGGGCCGCCACGGTTGGCCCCTCCCCCACGCGCAGCGCCATGTCCGGCCCGCGCAGCGTCGCCATGGCCAACTCGTCGCTGGAGGCGTCGCCTGCGTAGAGGGCAGCACTGACACCGAGCACGGAGCGCAGGTGCTCCAAGGCGGTGGCCTTGGACGGTTCGACGACGGAAAGGTCCAGCACCGAGCCGTCCACGATGAAGTGCAGCCCGTGCGCCTGGGCGATGTCCGACGCCTGCCGGGTGGCCAGCGCAACGATGTCCGGCGCTGCGGACCGGGTGTGGACGGAGACGGCGACCGGCTTGCGTTCAATGGTGATGCCCCGGTAGGCCCCGACCGTTTCGGCGAGCGCCTGGTGGGCCTGCTGGAGCACGGACTCGGTGGCCAGCGAGAGGGTGTGGGCATAGCCCATGTCGAACTCGGCACCGTGCGAGCCCACCAGATGCACCTCGGCGGGCAGGCGTGAGACGGCGGCCAGATCCCGCAGCGACCGGCCGGATACGACGGCGGCATGGGTATTCGGGAGGGCGGCCAGCGCCCGCAGCGCAATGGCGGCGCTGCCCAGCGGCAGGGTCTCGGTCGAGATGCCCTCCGCGGTGCAGAGGGTTCCCCCGTAGTTGCATGCCACGAGCAGCCCGGGCGTGCGGGCCAGGATCTTGAGCTCGGCCAGCAGTTGCGGGGTCAGCCCGTCGTCCGCGGCGTCAGTCTGCACAAAGGCCCGGAGCAGGCCCAGCGGCAGCGATTTGGTCAGGAGTGCGGAGTCAGCGAGCGACTGGTTAAGTGGAGTGGGCATCGGCGCGGTCCTTCTAGTAGTCCCCAATGCCTGCATGAGAATCGCCCCCGGGAGGGCATGCTTCTAGTATCGTCCCGGGCCGATTTCGCCGGGGTGTCCCGGCTGTTGCAAGTGTGTAACGTCTGCAAGAGCCGGGACACGCCTGATTACGGCCATGAGCGAGGTCGCGGGCCCGAGGCTGTTGCGGGCGAGCCTGCGTTCGATAGCCGTGATCACTCTGATGAGCGGGCGACCCTGCCGTCCCCGGCCGCTATCACCGCAGCGCTCGAGCACGACCCAACGAGTGCTCTCGACACTTGACGAGTTAATAGACCGGCCGCGCAAACGCCAACCGGAGTGTTTTGGAAGGTGTCCCTTCTCATCTCCCTTCGACAAGGATGACGTTGGGACGTGTCGGCAACGCGGCCTGACATCGCAGCTCTGTAAGGCCACAGGCCCGCTCGCTCAATGCCCTCTCCCGGCGGTACGCGACCGAATGGGCAGAACTGCCGGTCGTCAAAGCCGGCTGAAGTCCGCCCATCCGGCGCTGGCGCTAGAGCCCGAGGTCTTTCTCGGCGGTGACCCAGTTCCGGGCAATCGCCTTCTGCGCCGCGGCAAGCGTGAGCTTGCGGGAGCAAACGGCCTTGTTCAGCCGGGTCTCGATCGCGTCCTTCGGGTTGGTGGTGCCCGGGGCACCGGTGCGGTTCGGTTCCGGCCACAGGTTGGAGACAGAGTTGGTGCCGCCAAGCTGGAGGGAGATCAGGTGGTCGTATTCGGTGGAGGTGGCCGCGGTCTGGCCGTACTGCTGGAGGCTGAGCTTCTTGGCCTGGGCAGTGTCCGCCCGGACCGTGGTCGTGTAGCCGGATTTGCAGATGGTGGAGGCCAGGTTGTCCTGCGTCACGGCCGGATCAACCGCGCCCGGGGTGCAGGACGGATCGGGCAGGTACAGTCCGGCTGCGGCGTCCACGGCGCGTGCCTTGCACTGGCCGGCGGTGAGCGTCTCGTCAATGGCGACCTTGTCGGGCGAGTGTACCGATTTCACTTCCGGCGAGGTTCCGGGGGTCGGGGCTGCGGAGGCGGATGCCTTCGGCACTGCGGCGTGGGAGTTCCGTGAACTGGTGTAGAGGTAGCCGACGACCACCAGGGCGGCGACAAGGAGAGTGGCGAACAGGGCAACGCGGTGGCGGGAGATGGTCATGGTCCTCATGTGTACGGTCGGTCGGAAGAGCGTGCCCGGTCGGACAACACGAAGGGGAGCCGAAACTCCCCTCGTCTGTTCTATCCCGCGGTTCTTCCCTGGGGCAGCTGCGCCGCGCCGGCTAGGCTGCCGCGTCCGGCGCGGCGAGCACGGCGAAGGACTTTTCGTCCGGCATGAAAGTGTCGAGAGCGACCTTCGTATCGCCAAGTACGCTCCGAGCCTTGGACGTGGAGGCTGCACCACAGTCGTTGCGGCGCACGGATGCGGCGTCCAAAACGACGGAATGAAGCGGCGGTCTCGGGGCGCCGCTCCCCTGCTTTGGACTACCGCTCGGTGAATGTCAGTAGCGATGGACGTGCCATCAGTGATAGCTGCGACCATTCGGCAGGTGTGGCATTCCCGGATCGGAGCTCGGGCTTAGGGGCGTTCGCGGCGTGCCTTGCGTACCCGCCAGATGAAGAACAAGATGACTGCGACCGCCCCTACGGCCGCAGTCATGTCACGTCCGACGGCTTGAGCCGCCGCCTCATATGAGTTGCCAGCCAGAAAACCCAGCAGAACGAACCCGGCACCCCAGACAAGGCCGCCGGCTGCATTGAAGAAGAGGAACCTGGGATAGTGCATCCGCGAGCTCCCAGCCAGTGCCGGCATGACTGCCCTGAAAAACGCGGTAAACCGGCCGAGGAACACTGCCGCACCTCCCCTACTGCGCAGCAAGGCCTGCGCTTTTTCGAGCTGGGTGCGGCGTTTGTCCAGGACCTTCATATTCAACAACCTGGGGCCGAAGTGCTTTCCCACCTCGTAACCGACTGTGTCCCCGATGATCGCGGCGAACACGACCAGGACCATCATCGTCCACAGTTCAACGTGGCCGCGGCTGGCGGTCACCCCGCCCAGGACCGCGGCAGTCTCTCCTGGGATCACGAACCCGACGAACAAGGCGTCCTCGGCGAAAACCAACAGGCCCACGAGCACGAGCGCCAGGAACGGATCGACATTCAGAATATTTTCTGCGAACCCGTTCACCAGGCACGTCCCGGACCGGAGGGGACGCTGTCCCTGGTTGAGCGGTAGGTCTTTCCCGACGCCTGAAGGTTGGCCTGCTCTTCGATCTTCACGTCCACATCCTGCCCCTGTCCTGTAACAGAACATACATTCATGTACGTGTCGAAAGAAGCCACCAGGAACACGGAGTCCGTGCCCCGCCGGCGAGTCCCAAACGACCTCGGATCTGGGGGTCCTTTGCGACTCGTAAGAACCGCAGCCGCGGCCATCGTCGTGGGGGCCCGCGGAGTCGGCTTGTGCTTAGAAGTGCTCATTGCACGATCATGATCCGGCACAGCGCAGCTTCCCTCATATCGTGTGTCGTGACCATGCTTATGATCCGGAAGCAACCTCGGCGCCGGCCCGCCACGTCGACTCCCACCGTCTGCCCGCCTGGGCCTAAAATAGGCAGCGCACAGGGTGGCGTTCTCGGGCCCGCAGCAAATTGGCCCTGGCAAGCTCACCCCGTCTCTGGTCGTTGGGCTCGTTATCGGGGCTAGCCCCCGCGGCCTGAATATCAGGTCGGCGGTCGCCCTCGTGATTGACCTTGATCAGATCGGAGCATGTGCTGTGACCTGGACCCCGGACCGCAGATCATTCCTTCTGGCCGCCGGCATGGCATTAGCCGCTTGCGCTCCCGACCGCCAGGTAACTGGATCCGGGAATGCCGGAGCGTCGGGTTCAGCCGCCGCCGGGCTGGAGGCGGCTGGCCGGCCTCCGGCCGTCATCCCGGCGCAACCGGGGGCAATGCTGACCCGGGAGGAAGTGACCGCGACTTATGCTGGACGCGCTGCGACATATTGGGGGCTGGAGGCGCCCGGCGTTCTGACTCGCCTGCCTTCGACGGCCGCCGGCGTGGCGCTGACCTTTGATTTTTGCGGCGGGGTCAACGGCAACGGGGCTGACCTGGCACTCCTGGCTGACCTGCGGCAGTACCAGGTCCCTGCCACGTTGTTCCTGAATTCCAGATGGATCACCGCCAACCAGTCCCTGGCCAAAGACCTGGCCGGAGACCCGCTCTTCGAACTAGCCAACCATGGAACCTCTCACCGGCCGCTGTCGGTCAGCGGCCGCAGCGCCTACGGCATCCCTGGCACCAGGAACGCCGGCGAGGTCTACGACGAGATCATGACCAACGATGCCCGCCTCACCGACCTCACCGGTCAACGGCCCCGCTACTTCAGACCTGGCACCGCATATCTGGACAACGTCTCCGCCGAAATCGTCCTTTCTCTGGGTCTCGTCCCAGTCGGGTTCACCATCAACGGCGACGCCGGAGCCACGTTTCCCGCCGCGACGGTCGCCCGTAACATCTCCCAGGCGCGGGCCGGAGACATCGTCATCGCCCACGGCAATCACCCCGGTGGCGGTACCAGCCCAGGGCTTGCGCGTGCCCTGGCTGTCATGAAAGGCGGCGGCGAAATCGTCCTCCCGTTCCCACGGAACAGCAGCACCTGAGAGCTGCCCCCGGGGGACAGGCCTTCATGACAACGTCGCCCCAAGTTGGAGTACGGCCCTACCCAAACGGGAATAGCCAGATCAGCGACAACATACGTCAGACGCTGCGGCCGGCCCAGAGCTCCAAACGCTGACGACAGCGCATCAGTCATGTTCCTGGAGAAACTGCCCTGCGCGTCGCGGGCCTCCGCTGAGGCGTCCGTCCCGGTGGCGCAGGCTCTCAGCAGTTGGCCGGCTTGTACTCGTACGCTCCGGCGTCGGCCGCTCCGCCGCCCTCGCAGCCGGCACTTTGGGTGGTCGGCCGCCCGTCCAGGTCGATGGGAAACGGACTCTCGCCCGCGCGGTCGATTGCCGGGCTCGCTCCGGTGAGGTGGAGATCGGCGGGGGGATTCACAAAGCCGGCAGGATCGGTGGTGGATGTGGCGCTGGGGACAATGTTGGTGGGGCCGTTGAGGACGTTCTGCTCCTCGGTCCATCCCGAACTGTCCATCCACAGCGAGTTGCGGACCGCCACGAGGATATTGGCGCGGATGACGGTGGAGGTGGGGCACGAGGCGTGGCAGACCACAGCCTGGGAATCCGGGCCGTCCAGCCACACGGTGTTGTGCTCGAACGTGGTGCCGTTGGTCGGGCCGAAGGACGACGTCGTGCCGCGCGCAATCAGCCCCATGGCCTGGCCGCAATCGGGGACACAGGTGGACCTGATGAGGTTGTAGCTGTACGTGTTGTTGTCCGCGGTGCCGTCCCCTCCGCGCCCAATTTCGGAGAACACGTTATTATCAACCGCCACATTGTGGTGGATTCTGTTCCGGTTGCCGTTGAAAATCTCAAATGCGCTGCCATCATGGCCAAAGTCGTAGGACAACGCGGTGGACCCGGAGACGGTGTTGCCGGAGAACTCGTTGTCGCTGCCGTTGATGAGGAAGCCGAAAGCGCCGGAGTCGTCGCTGCAGTTCAGCGCCGCCGCGGTGCCGCAGCCCGTCCCCGGCGTATTGACGTTCATGATGTTGTTATCGGTAAGCGTGTTGTTGGTGTAGCTGCCGAAGTCGGAACCGTCGCTCACCTTGATCCCGGCGGCGTTGTTCGCCGCGGCGGAGTTCCGCACGGAACTGTGGTCGCC
The DNA here is from genome assembly GCF_900104405.1 of Arthrobacter sp. ok909. Taxonomy (NCBI): domain Bacteria; kingdom Bacillati; phylum Actinomycetota; class Actinomycetes; order Micrococcales; family Micrococcaceae; genus Arthrobacter; species Arthrobacter sp. ok909. The sequence continues at coordinate 60,102 of NZ_FNJS01000021.1, forward strand.
ATAGACGCTGAATCCCGCATATCCGCACGAGTCCGCCCGCAGGCCGTCCACGGCAATGAAGTTGCCGTCCAGCCGGATGCAGGTGCCCGTCAGTCCCCCGGTGATGATGGGCGGCTCCCCGTCGCCGAAGGCGTTCAGGGTGATCGGGAGCCGGCCTGTGCCGCTCCGGCTGACCACAAGGCCGCCGGAGAAGACGTCTCCGCGCCGGAAGCTGACGGAATCTCCAGGCTGCAGCGCGGCGGCGTTGACCTTGTCGAGGGTCTGCCAGGCGGATGCGGGTGATGTTCCGTTGCTCGTGTCGCTGCCGTCTGCGCTCACATAGTACGTGACCCCAGCGGCCGACGCCGGCGCGGATGCATCGCCGAGCAGTCCAGCCAGGAACAGCAGGATGACAAGGGTGGCGGCGGCCGTGGGCTTGATCTTCATGGGTGCACCTAGGTTTTCGCCATGTATCCGCGGATCCGGATGCCACCGCCGTCGGCGGACCGCATCGGCACCCTGAGGGGCTTAACGCTAAGAGCGCGCCAGCACTAAGTCAACGGAGCGGACCCGCCAGCCCCGGCGGTTACAGCCCTGGCCGCATCCGGTTGAACCGAAATGTTCTTTTTTGCCACTTGACGTTCCTTATTGTGCGATTATGATATCTAATTATGTGAGCTGCTTCACGTCACCCGCGTTATTTCAAAGGAGAAATTATGACCATGCATGAGGACGCACTGCTCCGGGCTTCCAGCCAAGGCGGGTGGGACCGACGCACGCTGCTGAAGACCTTCGGTGCCGGAGCAGTGGCCATGGCAGGCATTCCCCTGCTCACGGCCTGCACGGGCGGCAGCGCTCCTGCCAGCAGCGGCGCCAACACCGCCACGTTCGGTTCGGGTTCCTCGGATGAGGTCCCCAAGGCAGCCTACAAGGCCGTGACGGACGCTTTCGAGAAGAAATCCGGCATCAAGATCACCACCAATGTTGTGGCGCACAACGACTTCCAGAACAAGATCAACACCTACCTCCAGGGCAGCCCGGACGATGCTTTCACCTGGTTCGCCGGCTACCGCATGCAGTACTACGCCGGCAAGGGACTCCTCGCCCCGATCGATGACGTCTGGGAGAAGGTCGGCGGAAACTTCTCGGATGCCCTGAAGAAGGCGTCGACAGGCGCCGACGGCAAGATGTACCTGATCCCGAACTACAACTACCCCTGGGGCTTCTTCTACCGCAAGAGCCTGTGGACGGAAAAGGGCTACACCGTCCCCACGACGTTCGACGAACTGAAAACTCTGGCCACCAAGATGAAGGGCGACGGCCTGATCCCGATCGAGTTTGCGGACAAGGACGGCTGGCCCGCCATGGGCACGTTCGACTACCTGAACATGCGCCTGAACGGCTACCAGTTCCACATGGACCTCACCGCTCACAAGGAAAGCTGGGACCAGAAGAAAGTCAGCGACGTCTTTGACACCTGGAAGGCCCTGCTGCCGTTCCAGAACCCGAACTCCCTCGGCATGACGTGGCAGGACGCCGCGAAGTCCCTGGCAGACAAGAAGTCGGGCATGTACCTCCTCGGGTCCTTCCTCACCCAGCAGTACACGGACAAGGCCATCGCCGACGACATCGACTTCTTCCCGTTCCCCGAGATCGCGGTGGAGGGCCGGGATTCCATCGAGGCGCCCATCGACGGACTTCTGCTCTCCAAGAAGGGCGGCCAGAACCAGGCCGCCAAGGATTTCCTGGCCTACGTCGGCACCCCGGAAGGCCAGGATGTATACGCCTCGGTGGACTCGTCCAACATTGCCACCGCCAAGGGCGCGGACACCTCGAAGTTCACCCCGCTCAACAAGAAACTGGCCGATGCCATCAGCGGCGCCAAGAACATCAGCCAGTTCTTCGACCGTGATGCCCTGCCCGCCATGGCCAACAATGTGATGATCCCGGCCCTGCAGACCTTCATCAAGGACGGCACGGTCGACGTCAAGAACCTGGAAGCCCAGGCCAAGTCCCTGTACGCCGCCCAGTAGCGGCGTGTCCCGACACGCATTTCCTGCGCGCCTTTTTCCCAGCAGTTATCAAAGCAAGGAATCTCCATGAGTGTCTCTACCAATCCGTCGGCGCGGGGGCGCAAAGCAGTTGCCCGCGCGCGACGGGTTCGGCGGCTGTCCCGCCGCGACAAACTGGTGCTCGGCCTGATGGTGGGCATCCCCACGCTCATCCAGCTCGTCCTGGTCTGGATCCCCACCCTCATGTCGGTCGGGCTGTCTTTCACCCGCTGGAACGGGCTGGAGCTGACCGACATCAAACCCGCCGGGGCCGAGAACTACCAGTTCATCGCCCAGGACTACCCGCCGTTTTGGCCCGCCATGCAGCACAACGTGCTGTGGCTGGCGTTCCTGGCCTTCGTCGCCACCCCGCTGGGGCTGCTGCTGGCGGTGCTCCTGGACCAGAACATCCGCGGCACCAGGATCTACCAGAGCATCTTCTTCGCCCCGGTGATGCTGTCCCTGGCCCTGATCGGGATCATCTGGCAGCTGTTCTACAACCGTGACAGCGGCCTCTTGAACTTCGTCCTCGGCACGGCAGGCACGCCCCAGGCCGTCGACTGGTTCGGGGATTCCAGCGTCAACATCTGGGCGGCCCTCTTCGCCGCCACCTGGCGGCACGCCGGCTATGTCATGATCCTGTACTTGGCCGGGCTCAAGGGAGTGGACCCCACCCTGCGCGAAGCGGCCCAGATTGACGGCGCCAACTCGGTCCAGACCTTCTTTCAGGTGATCTTCCCGGCGATGCGCCCGGTCAACGTCATCATCATCGTCATCACCGTCATCGAATCCCTCCGGGCCTTCGACATCGTCTACGTGATCAACCGCGGCACCAACGGCCTGGAACTCATCAGTGCCCTCGTCATCCAGAACCTGGTGGGCGAGGGACAGGTGATCGGCATCGGCTCCGCACTGGCCGTCATCCTGCTGGTCATCTCCCTGATCCCCATCACCTTCTACCTGTCCCGCGCGTTCGGAAAGGACAAAGAGGCATGAGCATCGCCCATCCAACCCATGCCGCTGCGGCAGGCACCCCGGCCGACGCCGCGCACCGCAGCTCCGGCGCTGGCAGCACCGGCCCCCGGCCCGGCCGCCCGGCCAACAACAAACAGGGAAAACGGCACTACGGCACGCACGTCTTCCTCATCGTCATGGCCGCGATCTGGCTGGTTCCCCTGGGCTGGGCCATCTTCACGGCCCTGCGCCCCAAGGCGGACACGGACAAATACGGCTACTTCAGCACCGGCGGCGCCTTCAACTTCGACAACTTCACCCAGGCCTGGACCCAGGGCGGCTTTAGCCAGCTGTTCTGGAACTCAGTGCTCATTACCGTCCCGTCCGTGTTCTTGATCCTGTTCTTCGCCTCCATGATGGCGTTCGCCGTCAGCCGCGTGAGCTGGAAGTTCAACATCACCCTGCTGATCATGTTCACCGCCGGAAACCTGCTGCCCCCGCAGGTGCTCGCGGCCCCGCTCTTTGAAATGTTCAAGCACTTCGAGCTGCCCTACGCGATCAGCGACTCCGGGAACCTGCTCAACACCTACATCAGCGTGATCGCGGTGGACACCGCCTTCCAGATCGGCTTCGTGACCTTCGTGCTCTCGAACTACATGAAGGCCCTCTCCCCCGAACTCACCGAGGCGGCTCTTGTCGACGGCGCCGGCGTCTGGCGCCAGTACTGGGACATCATCTTGCCGCTGTGCCGGCCGGCCCTGGCCGCCATGGGCACCCTCGAAGTGATCTTCATTTACAACGACTTCTTCTGGCCCCTGCTGTTCATCCAAAGCGGCGACCGCCTTCCGGTCACCACCGCGATTAACAACCTTCAAGGCCAGTTCCTTTCCAACTACAACCTGATCGCCGCCGGCGCCATGATCACGGCGGTTCCGGCACTGGTCATCTATCTGCTCCTGCAGCGCCATTTCGTGGCGGGCCTGACCCTCGGCTCCAGCAAAGGATAAAAGTGGACACCACCGTCAACGACACCAACCCCAATAACTCAGCCATGGACTACATCACCGCCCGCCTCGGCTCCGAGGGTTCCCCGATGCTGGCCTTCGGCGGCGACTACAACCCGGAGCAGTGGCCCGAGGAGACATGGGACGAGGACGTCCGGCTGATGCGCGAGGCCGGCGTCAACTTGGTCAGCGTCGGCATCTTCAGCTGGTCCCTTTTGGAACCGTCCGAGGGCGTCTATGAGTTCGGCTGGCTGGACCGGGTCCTGGACCTGCTGCACGCCAACGGGATCCGCGTGGACCTGGCGAACGCCACGGCGTCCCCGCCGCCCTGGTTCAGCCACAAGTACCCCCAGTCGCTGCCGGTAACGGCCGACGGCGTGCGGCACAGTTACGGTTCCCGGCAGGCCTTCGCCGCCTCAAGCCCCGAATACCGCCGGGCAGCCGCGGCGCTGACCGAGCAGATCGCCTTCCGCTACAAGGACCATCCCGCCGTCGTCATGTGGCATGTCCATAACGAATACGGCTGCCACAACCAGCCGGACTTCTCCGACGGCGCCGCCGCCGGTTTCCGGCGCTGGCTCGAACACCGCTACGGCAGCCTCGACGCGCTCAACGCCGCGTGGGGCACCGCGTTCTGGTCCCAGCGCTATTCGGCCTGGGACGAGATCCTGCCGCCGCGGACCTCCGGGACTTGGGTCAACCCGACCCAGCAGCTGGACTTCGCCCGCTACTCCTCCGACGAACTGCTCGAATGCTACAAGGCCGAGGCAGCGATCATCCGCTCGCACTCGGGCCATCCCGTGACCACCAACTTCATGGGCTTCAACATGGGCCTGCACCAGCCGGTGGACTACTGGCGCTGGTCCGAGGAGATGGATGTGGTCTCCAACGACCACTATCTCATCGCCGAAGATCTGCGGAACTTCCAGGAGCTGGCGGCCACTGCGGACCTCACCCGCGGCTGGGCCAAGGGCAAGCCGTGGCTGCTCATGGAGCATTCGACGTCGGCCGTCAACTGGCAGCCCCGCAACATTCCCAAAGCCCCCGGCGAGATGCTGCGCAACTCCCTGCAGCACGTTGCCCGGGGCGCCGACGGCGCGCTCTTCTTCCAGTGGCGGGCCTCGCGTGCCGGAGCCGAGAAGTTCCACTCCGGGCTGCTGCCGCACGCCGGCACGGACACCAAGATCTGGCGCGAAGTGGTCCAGCTGGGCCAGACGCTGCGCAGCCTGGCCGAAGTCAGCGGCTCCGTGGTCACGGGAGCATCCGGCCGGGTGGACGTCGCCATCCTCCACGACACCGACGCCCGTTGGGCCTCGGAGCTGGACTCGCATCCGAGCGTGGACGCCTCCAACATCGCCGAAACCCGGCGCTGGCATGATGCCTTCTACCGGGCCGGCATCCCCACCGACTTCCGCCAAAGCACCAACGACCTCTCCGGCTATCGGCTCGTGGTGGCGCCGATGCAGTACCTCATCAGCGATGCCGGGGCGGCAAACCTCGACGCGTACGTGCGCGCCGGCGGCCACCTCGTGGTGACGTATTTCTCCGGTATCGTGGACGAAAATGACCACATCAGGCTTGGCAGCTACCCGGGCGCGTTCAGCGGCCTGCTCGGCGTGCACATGGAGGAGTTCTTCCCGCTGCGCGCCGGGGAAAGCGTCCGGCTCAGCGGCTTCGGCGCAGGCAGCTGCTGGAACGAACTGGGACGGCCCACCACAGCTGAGGTCCTCTCTGCCGTGGATGAGGGACCGGCCGCAGGTTCGCCGGCCGTGACCCGCAACCGCGCCGGAAGCGGCCGCGCCTACTATGTCGCCACGACGCTCGCGCCGGAGGGCCTGGGCGAACTGCTCACCGTCGTCTGCGCCGATGCCGGGGTGCAGCCGCTCGTTCCGGACCTGCCGGCCGACGTCGAAGTCGCCCGGCGCAGCAAGGACGGGACCGACTGGACGTTCTGCATCAATCACGGGGCGCACGACGTCCGGCTGACGCTGGAGGGCGTTGACGTGCTCACCGGCACCGAGCTCGACGGCGGGCTCGGCCTCGCCGCCGGAAGTGTCGCCGTCGTCCGTTCACGGGCCGCCCAACTGGTCGGCACGTCCGCCAGCCAATCAATCCAGTCAAACCACTCACGCCCGTAAGGAATTCACATGTTAGCCGCAGCCCGCCATTCCGCCATCCTCGCGGAGGTCCAGCGTGAACGGATCGTCCGTGTCGCGGACCTCGCCAAAATGCTCGGCGTCTCCCTGATGACCGTGCGGCGGGACATCGAGGCCCTCGACGCGGCGGGAACGGTGGAGAAGATCCACGGCGGGGCGAAGCTGCCGGGCGGAGCCAGCACCCACGAGCCGGGCTTCGAGCTGAAGGTGACCCAGCTCAAGGACGAAAAGATGGCGATTGCGCAGGAGGCAGCCGCCCAGGTGCGCGAGGGCATGGCGGTGGGGCTCAGCGCCGGCACCACCACCTGGGCGCTGGCCCAGCTGCTGTCCGCCGGGCCCCGGATCACGGTGGTCACCAACTCGGTGCGGATCGCGGACGTCTTCCACCAAAGTTCCTCCCCGTCCACCGTGATCCTCACCGGCGGCGAGCGCACCCCCTCCGATGCCCTCGTCGGGCCGCTGGCCACCTCCTCGCTCAAACAGCTGCACCTGGACGTGCTGTTCCTTGGCGTCCACGGCGTGGATGCCGACGCCGGGTTCACCACTCCGAATGTGCTGGAAGCCGAAACGGACCGCGCCTTCGTCGCCGCGGCCCGCCGGGTGGTGGTGCTGGCCGACCACACGAAGTGGGGCACCCTGGGCATCAGCACCATCGCCGCCCTCGAAGACGCTGACGAACTCATCAGCGACGACCTCCTGGGCAGTGAGGCCCGGCGGATCCTCGGCGAGCGCGTCGGCCGGCTCCGCTTGGCCCCGACAACGATTCCCCAGAGCGCCGCCTCAGGCTGACCGGCACGGCCCCGCCCACCCCCAAACCACTACGCCTGGAGCTACCGTGAACAATCCGGACCTGACTCTTGCCCCCGAGGCCCGTTCCCCGCTGGGCGTCCCGCATGTGGAGCCGCTCTACCTGCGCCGTTCCGGAACGTCCCTGCTCATCGACTTCAGCACGGGCGAGCCCGCCATGCTCCACTTTGGCGCCGACCTCGGGCCGGCCCTGCCGGACCTGTCACTGCTCGGTGACGCCGTGCCGCACTCCGCCCTCGACATCCCGGTTACGCTGGGGCTGATCCCGCAGGCGTCTTCCGGCTGGCGGGGGCGTCCAGGCCTCCGCGGCCACCGGAACGGCCAGGCCTTCTCGGCCTGCCTGCGGGTTGTCGCCGTCGAACGGGCGGAAGGGGACGGGTGCTCCGCCGTCATCACCCAGGCAGACCCGGATGCGGGCGTCACCGTCCGCACGGAGGTGAAGATCAACGACGGCGGCCTGCTGCAGCTCCGGCACCGGCTCCATAACGACGGCGCGGATCCCTACAGCCTCGACGAACTCGCAGCCGTGCTGCCGCTGGGCCGCTCCGCCACCGAGATCCTGGACCTGACCGGCCGCTGGTGCCGGGAGTCCCATCCCCAGCGCCTGCCGCTGCGACAAGGAACGTGGGTCCGCTCCGGCCGGCACGGCCGGACGGGACATGATGCCTCGCTCCTGCTGGCCGCCGGGACCGCGGGCTTCGGCAACCGCCACGGGCAGGTCTGGGCCGTGCACCTGGGCTGGAGCGGCAACCACGAGAGCTTCGTTGATGCCTCAGCGGACGGCCGGACCGTTATCGGCGCCTCGGAGCTGCTCGGCGCGGGCGAGATCACCCTGGCGGCAAACGCCAGCTACGAGACCCCGTGGTTGTTCGCGGCGTACTCCGCCGCCGGTCTGGACGGCATCAGCGATGCCTTCTACGCCTGGTTCCGCGGGCGCCCGCACCACCCCGGAGTGCGGTCCGGCAAAGCCCGGCCCGTGGTGCTCAACGTCTGGGAAGCGGTGTATTTCGACCACCGGATGCCGGTGCTGCTCGACCTCGCCGAATCCGCCGCACGGCTGGGAGTGGAACGCTACGTTCTCGACGACGGCTGGTTCCGCGGCCGGCGGAACGACACGGCGGGCCTCGGCGACTGGTACGTCGACGAGGACCTCTGGCCCGAGGGCCTGAGCCCGCTGATCGACGCGGTCACCGGCCACGGCATGGAATTCGGGCTCTGGGTCGAACCCGAAATGGTCAACGAGGACTCGGACCTGGCCCGGGCCCACCCGGACTGGATCGCCGGACCGGCTCCGCGGGCCGCCGTGGGCAGCCCGGCCGCCGGGGGCAGCCGGCCCGCTCCCGGCGGCGGCCCGACCGGCCGGCTTCCGGAGCGCTGGCGGCACCAGCAGGTGCTGGATCTCGTCAATCCGGAGGCCTGGCAGTACATCTTCGACCGGCTCGATGCCCTGTTGAGCGAATACCGGATCAGCTACCTCAAATGGGACCAGAACCGGGACCTGGCCGAAATGGGCCATGCCGGCCGCCCCTCGGTGCATACTCAGGCACAGGCCGTGTACCGCCTCCTCGACGAGCTCCGCAAGGCCCACCCGGGCGTGGAGATCGAAAGCTGCTCCTCCGGCGGCGCCCGCGTGGATCTCGGCATTCTCGAACGCACCGACCGGATCTGGGGCTCGGACTGCAACGATGCCCTGGAACGGCAGACGATCCAGCGGTGGACCGGCATGGTGGTGCCGCCGGAGCTCGTCGGATCGCATATCGGGCCCACCACGAGCCACACCACCGCCCGGACGCACGACCTCTCCTTCCGGGCCATCACGGCCATGTTCGGCCACTTCGGCCTCGAATGGGACGTCCGGCACCTCGCCGATTCCGAGCGCACCGAGCTTGCCACGGCCATCGCACTGTTCAAGAAGTACCGTCCTCTGCTCCACAGCGGGCGCATGGTTCGGGCGGACGAACCCGATCCGTCCCTCCGGCTCCACGGCGTCGTGTCCCATGACGGCGTCGAGGCGCTCTACGCGCTGGTGTCCGTGGCGACGTCGTTCGCCGAAGTCCCCGGGCGGGTCTGCCTGCCGGGGCTGCTGCCGGACGCCGGGTACCGGGTGGATGCGGTCTACCCGGCGGCCGACGACGGCCGGGCGTTCCTGCAGGCGATGGCGCCGGGGTGGCTCGCTGGCGGCGTCGAGGCGACCGGCCGCTTCCTGGCGGAGTCCGGCCTGCCGATGCCAGTCCTGAACCCCGAGCACGGGCTGCTCCTGTCCGTCCGCCGCGTCACCGCTGCCGAACCAGCCTCCGAACCCGCCGGCGAACCGGCCGCGACCGGCGGCCACCCCGTGAGGGACTCCTAGCATGGGCCGGATTAAGAAACGCGCCTACAAGCTCTCCGACGGCCGGGACATCATCTACTTCGATGACGCCGACACCGTGCTGCCGACGGAGCGGGGGGAGGACCTCCGCGAGCCGGCGGTCCGGCCGCCCACGGCCACCATGCGCCAGGACGTCCTGACCGGCGAGTGGATTTCAATCGCGGCGGCCCGGCAGAACCGTGTGGTGCTGCCTCCCTCGCACCTGGACCCGCTGGCCCCGGCGTCGCCGGAGAATCCCTCGGAAGTTCCGAGCCTTTACGACGTCGCCGTGTTCGAAAACAAGTCCCCGTCCTTCGGACCCGAGCTGGCCGGCGCCGCCGCACCGGAGGGCCTGGCGGACCTCGCCCGGGTGGGTCTGGGCCGCAGCCGGCAGTCCGTGGGCCGGTGCGAAGTGGTGTGCTTCTCCCCCGAACACACCGGTTCCCTCGCCGGACTGCCCTTGTCCCGGATGCGCACGGTGGTGGAGGCATGGGCGGACCGGACGGCAGCGCTGTCGGCGCTACCCGGCGTCGAACAGGTTTTTCCGTTCGAGAACCGCGGGGAGGCGATCGGGGTGACGCTGCACCACCCGCACGGGCAGATCTACGCCTACCCGTACATCACACCACGCACGGCCCAGCTGATCCGCACGATCGAAAACTACGGCGGCCCGCTGTTCGAGGACATCCTCAGCTTCGAACAGAAATCCGAGCGGGTGCTGCTCCAGGGCGACCGCTGGACGGCGTTTGTCCCGTTTGCCGCCCGCTGGCCGCTGGAGGTACACATGCTCCCGCACCGGCACGTCCCTGACCTCGCCGCCACCACGGACGAGGAACGCGATGAGTTCTCCCGGCTCTACGGCCGGATCCTGCGCGGCGTCGATGCCCTGTACGACACCCCCACCCCGTATATTTCGGCGTGGCACCAGGCGCCCGTCCACGCCCACCGGGACGACATCCGGCTTATGCTGCAGCTGACCTCTCCCCGCCGGGAGGAAACCAAGCTCAAGTACCTGGCGGGTTCGGAAGCGGCCATGGGGGCATTCATCGCGGACATCCCGCCGGAAACGGCCGCCGCCCGGCTCCGCGAGGCCATAGAAAGGACCGGCCGCTAGGCCCGCACGAGACGGGCGGCGTCGGCCAGAAGTTCCACGGAACGCAGCCGGGCTTCGGTGCGGGTACTCTGATGCGCCACGATCAGTTCGTCGGCGTCGGCGTGGTGCGTGAACTCCTCGAGGTAGGCGAGGACGGCATCAGGGGTGCCGACAGCGGAGTACTTCATCATCTGCGCCATGTGCTGGCCCTGCGGCGAGTCCAGGATCATGTCCGCCTCGTCGTCGCTGAACACACGCCCGTTGCCGAAGAACAGGGAAACCCTGGCCCGCTTGGTGGCCTGGAACATCGCCTGGGCATCGGCGGCCGAGTCCGCGGCGATGACGTTTACGCCGGCGATCACGTGCGGGGTGTCCAGCTGCGCGGAGGGCCGGAATTCGCGGCGGTAGGTCGCCACCGCGTCCTGCAGCGCGGCAGGCGCGAAGTGCGAGGCGAAGGCGTACGGCAGGCCCAGCTGCGCGGCCAGTCTGGCCCCGAACAAGGAGGAGCCCAGGATGTACAGCGGCACGTTGGTGCCCTTGCCCGGGGTGGCCTCGACGCCCGGGATGCGGGTGGGGCCGGTTAGATAGCCCTGGAGTTCCAGGACGTCCTGCGGGAAGCTGTCTGCCGACATCGGGTCGCGGCGCAGGGCGCGCAGAGTGTTCTGGTCGCTGCCCGGCGCCCGGCCCAGCCCGAGGTCGATCCTGCCCGGGTGCAGGGTTTCGAGCGTGCCGAACTGTTCGGCGATGGTCAGCGGCGAGTGGTTGGGCAGCATCACGCCGCCAGCGCCGAGCCGGATGCTGGAGGTATGGGCCGCAACGTGCGCGATCAGCACGCTCGTGGCGGAGGACGCGATCGAGGACATGTTGTGGTGCTCGGCGTACCAGATCCGCCGGTAGCCCCGGTCCTCGGCGAGCTGTGCCATGGCCACGCTTCCGGCGAAGCTCTCGGCCGCCGTCTGGCCCGGGCCGATGGTTGCGAGGTCAAGGATGGAAAGCGGAACAGTCACGGAAAAAGCCGGCCTTTCGTAGCGGAGCAGTGTTCGGACCAGGGTTGGGAGCCACGGTCCGGGCGGCGCCGGGTTTCCGGCGCGGGCACACTGGGGTCAACGACGGCGGCCCCCCGGATATTTCAGCGGTCGGATCAGCCGCACGAATAGTTGAAGTCAAGGCCTCCGGAGATGTACTGCGTCATCGAGACGCGGCTGCCCGGGGTCAACCCGGGAAGGGTGCAGTTCGCCTTCGCCTTGGCGGCTGATCCCGCGCCTGCAAGCCAGCTGGGCAATCCTGCCAGCGGGCTGGTCGACTTCACGGTTCCGGCGATCTGTCCCCACTGGTAGCCGGTCGAGTAGAGGCCCACGCGGGCGCCGATCCTCTTGAAATACGCAGTCATGCCCTCCAGGACAGCCACGTTGGCCGCCTTGTCGGTCTGCCAGGTATTTTCCGCTTCCACATCCAGCCACCAGAGGTAGGACTGCGGGTTGCTGACACCGCGGCGTTTGGCGTCGTCCGACGCTTTCGCCCACCCGTACATGTAGGAACAGGCTTTGAACGTCCCCGCGGCGCAGCTGCCGTAGGGGTTGGCGACCTTTACACCGCTGTACGTGTTCGACGTCGGCCACCAGGTCCCCTGCCGGCCGGGGTTGGCCGTGTTAACGTACAGCGCCACCCTCGGCTGCGCCGTCGTCGCGGGGGCTTTTGCCGTCTTCGCCCAGGCCAGCTGGCTCGCCAGGCACGGGTTCGTGTTGTTCGCCAGGCCGTGGTTGACGCCAACGATCGCGAAGGCGGGCTGTTTTGCCGGAGTGGTGCCGCATTGCGGCCACGAGACGTCGATGCCCCGTCCCGGGGAGCTGGCGGTGGCGGCCGAGGCCGGTCCTCCACCCAGGAGGACAAGGCCGAGCGTCACTACAAAGGCCAGTACGATGCGAGGGAGCGAGTTGGGCATGCCACAGTCTAAGGCAAAATTTCAAATCGGTGGCGTAATTCAGCGCGGGTCCCAATGCCCGCCAATTCGGCCCTCCCGGCCGCCCCCGCAGCGCCCGGCCGGCGAGCTCGAAGGAATAGACCGATGGAATAGTCAGCAGACTGAGGATGTTCCCTACCCTATGAGCCATGACAATCCACAGCATCCGGAACTATCCGCCACGATCGACCTGAAGGACCTGGGAACTGTCCACCGGCTGGGCTTCGGCGCCATGCGCATTGTTGGTGACGGCGTCTGGGGCGAGCCGGCAGACCGTGCTGCGGCGATCGCCGTCGTGCGCCGCGCCGTGGAGCTCGGCGTCGACTTCATTGACACCGCCGATTCCTACGGCCCCAACATCAGCGAGGAAATCCTCGCCGAGGCGCTGCACCCCTACCGGGAGGGCCTCACGATCGCCACCAAGGTCGGATTCACCCGCACCGGACCCAACGCCTGGGTACCGGTCGGCCGGCCCGAATACCTGCGCCAACAGACGGAACTGAGCCTGCGCAAGCTCAAGGTCGACTCCCTGGACCTCCTGCAGCTGCACCGGATCGACCCCAAGGTGGACCGCGAGGAGCAGTTCACGCTGCTGCGCGATCTGCAGAAGGAAGGCAAGGTCAAAGCTCTCGGCCTGTCCCAGGTCAGTGTGGAGGAGCTGGAGGAAGCCGGGAAGTACTTCACCGTTTCCACTGTGCAGAACCGCTACAACCTCACCGACCGCAGCTCCGAGGACGTCCTCGACTACGCGGAGGCGAACGGCATCGGCTTCATTCCGTGGGCGCCGATTTCCGCCGGTGAGCTCGCCCGGCCGGGCGGACCGCTGGACGAGGCTGCCAAACGGCTCGGCGCCACCACCTCCCAGGTGGCTCTGGCGTGGCTGCTGCGCCGCTCCCCCGTCATGATGCCCATCCCGGGCACCGGTTCCCTTCAGCATCTCGAAGAGAACCTCGCCGCCGCCGGCGTCGTGCTAGACGATGCCACCTACGCCGAACTCCACGCGGCCCGCTAAACCCCTCCGCTACCCGCCGGCCCTGCCGGCAGAACAGGAACAACACCATGGCTAACATCCTGATGGTCGTCTCGGCCGCTAACTCCCTCACCATGCGCGACGGCAGCGAACACCCCACGGGCTACTGGGCCGAGGAACTCGTCGTCTCGCACCAGACCCTCCTCGACGCCGGGCACACCGTGCACATCGCCACCCCCGGCGGCCGGAAGCCCACCGTGGACGAAGTCAGCCTGGCGGCTGAGTCCGCCGGCGGCCAGGACCGCGCGGACGGCTTCCGGACGTACCTGGATTCGATCGACGCCGAGCTGTCCGCGCCGCTGGTGCTGGCCGACGCCGACGTCGCCGGCTACGACGCCCTCGTCCTGCCGGGGGGCCACGGCCCCATGGCCGACCTCTTCCAGGACGCCGACCTCGGCAGGATCCTCGCCGGCGCCAACGCGGCGGCCAAAATCATCGCGCCCTTCTGCCACGGCCCTGCCGGGCTGCTGAGCGCCACGGACGACGACGGCTCGTTCACTTTCGCCGGGCGCCGCCTCACTGTCTTCACCAATGAGGAGGAGCTGGGCGGCGGCACGGGGCCCAACACGCCGTGGTTCGTGGAGGACGTGCTGAAGGAGAAAGGCGCGATCGTAGAGAACGGTGCGGCGTGGACGTCCCACGTGGTGCGGGACGGAAACCTCATCACCGGACAGAACCCGCAGTCCAGCGAGGACGTGGCCAAGGAAGTCCTGAAGGCCCTCGCCGAATAGGGCAGCCCTAGCCGGGTCCGGGAACCCCGGACCCGGCTAAGCTAACCGCATGGCCACCAAATCCACCGCAGACAAAGTCGCCACGGTCGTCCAGGGCTACACCCTGGAGGCCCCGACGATCGAGCTCGGAGCGGCGATCGTCGACGGCGAACTCCGCAAGGACGCCCCCGTCCGGCTGCCGCTCGCGATGATGAACCGGCACGGCCTCGTGGCCGGGGCGACGGGCACCGGCAAGACTGTCACACTGCACATGATGGCCGAGCAGCTCTCCACGGCGGGCGTGCCGGTGTTCCTCGCCGACATCAAGGGTGACCTTTCCGGGCTGGCCACCGCCGGCACGGGCAGCGACAAGCTCCTGGCCCGCACCGAGAGCATCGGACAGCCGTGGTCCGGCAAGACTTTCCCGGTGGAATTCCTGGCCCTCGGCGGCGACGGCCAGGGCATACCGGTCCGCGCCACAGTCACTTCCTTCGGCCCCATCCTGCTCTCCCGTGTGATGGACCTGAACGAGACCCAGGAATCCAGCCTGCAGCTCGTGTTCCACTTCGCGGACAAGAACAACCTCGAGCTGATCGACCTCAAGGACCTGCGCGCCGTAATCCAGTTCCTGACCTCCGCCGAGGGCAAGGACGAGCTCGAGGAACTGGGCGGTCTCTCCAAGGCAACCGCCGGCGTGATCCTGCGTGAACTGATCACGCTCGAGGCGCAGGGCATGGAGAAGTTCTTCGGCGAACCCGAGTTCGACACCGCCGAACTGCTTCGTACTGCGCCGGACGGCCGCGGCGTCGTAAGCTGCCTGGAGCTTCCCACGCTGCAGACCAAGCCCATGCTGTTCTCAACGTTCCTGATGTGGCTGCTCGCAGATCTCTTTGAGGACCTGCCGGAGGCCGGGGATCTCGACAAGCCCAAGCTCGTGTTCTTCCTGGATGAGGCCCACCTGCTGTTCAACGGCGCCTCGAAGGCTTTCCTTGACGCAATTACCACCACCGTCCGGCTCATCCGGTCCAAGGGCGTCGGCATCTTCTTCGTGACGCAGACCCCCAAGGATGTCCCGGCGGATGTCCTGGGCCAGCTAGCAAACCGGGTGCAGCACGCCCTGCGCGCCTATACCCCGGAGGACGCCAAGGCCCTCAAGGCCACCGTCTCCACCTTCCCGACCAGCGACTACGACCTCGCAGAGACCCTCACCACGGCCGGCATCGGCGAGGCCGTCATCACGGTCTTGAACGAGAATGGCGCCCCGACCCCCGTGGCACTCACCCGGCTGCGCGCCCCGGAATCCGTGATGGGTCCCAGCACCGACGCCCTGATCTCCAGCACCGTGGCCGGCTCAGCACTCTTGCCCAAGTACGGCACCGCCGTCGACAACATCTCCGCCTACGAGAAAATCACCGCCGAAGGCGGTGACTGCACAGGCGCTGCCCCCACCGGGCCGGCGGCCGGCGCCGCGCATCAGGGCGGCTCACGCGGCAGGGGGCAGGGCGGCGCTGGCGACGGCGGCGCGGCTCCGGGCGCCGCCCTGGATCCGAACGCCATCGACGCCGAGGCCCGCCGGATCGAAGAAGAAATCCTCGGCCGGCCCAGCAGCCGGCCCGCGGAGCCGCCGAAGCAGCCCGGATATAGGGACGCGCCCGAGCGGCAGGCGCCCCGGCAGGCACAGCCGACAGGCGGCGGTGGCATCGGCGATGACCTTGCGGGGGCTTTGGGCGGAGGCCTCAAGAGCATGGCCCGCTCGCTGGGGACCCAGCTTGGCCGGGAGCTGCTCCGCGGAGTCTTCGGCACGTCTTCGAAACGCCGCCGCCGCTAGGACCCCGGCGCCCGCGAAACGGGGCCACAGTGTCCGGACCGCGGGCGGCAATGCTCCGCGTCACAGACGCGGACCATGACACCGGGTTTCCTGCGGCGTGCAGGTAACGTAAGAATCGTGCAAATGAGTCAGGCGTTGGTCAAAATCGCAGCAGTGTGGCTGCTGGGACTGATGCTTGCCGTGGCCGGGGCCATCGTGTCGATCAATCTGGTGAACAACTCCATTGCCGGTCCCCAGCAACCCGTCCGGGAGTATCTCAGCGCCCTGCAAAAGGGCGAAGGCGAAAAGGCGCTAGGCCTGCTGCACGCTTCCGTGCCGCAAAGCAATCCCGCAATGCTCGACGGATCCGCCCTGCAGACCGCAGCCGCACGCCTCTCCGACGTCAAGGTCGGCGATGCTGAAGAGCGCGGCGCGGACCAGGTCATGGTGCCCGTCGACTACACCATCGACGGCAGCCAGTTGCGGACCGAGTTCCTGCTGGAGCGGTCCGGCACCGAGTGGCTGTTCTTCCACAAATGGTCCTTCGTGCCCGCGGCGCTGCCCGTCCTGGACGTGACCGTTGTTAACTCCGGCGAGGCCACCCTGAACGGCGTACCGGTGAACATGCCCAACGGCCGCAACTCCTTCGCCGTCTTCTACCCTGGCGAGTACGAGGCCGCCCTGAACGGCCAGTACTTCTCCGCCCCGCCCACCCGGGCCACCGTGACCGCCGGGGACTCGCACCCGGCTCCGCTGAATCTGCTGACCGAGGCAACAGACTCCCTGAAGGCCGCCGTGAGCGGCAAGGTCAAGGAGTTCCTGGATTCCTGCGCCGACGAGGCCGACAAACAGCAGAAGCTGCAACCCGACTGCCCGTTCTATCACGCCACCAACAACCGCGTGCTTGACGGGACCATTGACTGGAGTATCACGGACTACCCCACCGTCAGCATCGAGCCGTTTGGCGGCCGCTGGGTGGTGGCACCCCTGGACGGCAAGGCCCGGATCAAAGCCCGCCAGGTGGATCTGTTCACCGGCGCCGTGACCGACATCAACACCGTCCATGATTTCAGCTTCACGACCCGTCTGGATATCGACGGCGACACCGTGAAGATCACGCCGCAGCTTAACTACTAGAACCACAGTTGAGGGCCCTCGGGCGGCCCTTTCCCGTCACGCAGGGCAGACTTTGCGGCGATGGTCCTTCTTCA
The DNA here is from genome assembly GCF_900104405.1 of Arthrobacter sp. ok909. Lineage (NCBI taxonomy): Bacteria > Bacillati > Actinomycetota > Actinomycetes > Micrococcales > Micrococcaceae > Arthrobacter > Arthrobacter sp. ok909. The sequence continues at coordinate 77,211 of NZ_FNJS01000021.1, forward strand.
CTTGGGCCCGCTCACCTTGCTGACGCCCGTCGAGCTCCACGATCAGCCTGCGCTCCAGCAACAAATCCACGTAACCGACGCCTTCAATGTAGACCTGCGTCTCCACCCTGATTCCTGCTTGTCGGAAATCCGTTCGCGCCAGGGTCTCGAGCAGGGACTCTGCGCCGCGGTCAACCCATGTGAGGACATCCCGGGCCCGGCCATTGCGCGTCCGGGGAAGTCGCTGCCGTAAGAAATCCAACGTCATGTCGCCCCTCCCGACGGCACATTCGACCATGATCAGGGACTCCCGGAACGGCAGGCAGCGCAGCGCATGGATGAGGACATCACCCAGGGCTGCAACCGGCCGGTGCAGATGCGGTTCAAACAGCAGTCCACCGTGCCGCGATTCCCCGTCTGCCGTTTCCCCGCGCCGGTGGTACACATGCCGGGGACCGTCGGTTCCAACGCCCAGGGCCCGTAGAACGGCGCGGCGCTCACGCACGTGAGCAACTGCCTGCGCTGCAACAACGCGACGTAGTCGGGCACCGCCGTCGGAAGCGCGTAGAGTCCGTGGCACGCACGGCTGCCGGGCCACTCCGGAACGCACGGCACGGCGGAGAGCGGCGTCGTCGACGCCCAAGCGGGCGAGGGCCGGCCGGCGGGCGGCTCCCCCGCAGATGGTTAGGGCCTTCACGACGTCCATAGGGTTACGTTGCCGTCTGAACGCGGCCCGCGACACCCGCCCGGAATGCTATGTGGGTAGTCTCGTGTCACGCCAAGCAGGCTCTTGCGGGGTCCAGGATTCAGAAGTCCCGGAATCCGGAGCCGCCCGGCCGGGATTAAGCCAAAAGGCTGCTGTCCGTGACGACAGGTCACGGACAGCAGCCTTTTCAGGTTCGGCTCAGCGGTGCAACCGGCTCAGCGGCTCAGTCCATTCCGCGCAGGTCCAGGACCAGCTCGGTGTCGCCGTCGGCCTGCAGGAGCAAAGGGATGCCCCAGTCCTGCTGGTACAGGTGGCAGGCCGCGTGGTCCGGGATCTCGCCGTCGGCGTCTTCGGGGCCATCGCACGCCGCCGCGCGGGCAGTGATGTGCAGGACGCCCTCGGGAACGTCAGAGGACAGCTCCAGGGTGCGCTGCAGGCCCACGGAGGTCCCGCCGCCGGAGACCAGCAGTTCGGGCGGCGTGGACGAGATCTTCAGCTGGGTGGGATCGCCCCAGCGGTCATCGAGCTTTTGCCCGGTGGGGGCGGTGAAGCGGACGGCCAGCTCGAGCGGCCCGGGCGCCACGGGGCTCTTGGGCCGGTGGGTCTGTGCCGCGCCCTCGTCTACCTGCTGGGCTTCCTTCGGGATGGGCACGTAGACCAGCTGGTGCTTGTTGGCCTCGACCACCACCAGCAACGGCTCGGTCCCGGCCACCTGGGTGTGGTCCACAATGACGTCCGAGGGCTCGGACAGCCCTCGGGCCAGCGTGGAGACCGTCCCCGTCGCGGGGTCGAAGCGGCGGACGGCGCCGTTGTAGGTGTCGGCGATTGCCACCGAGCCGTCAGGAAGCACCGTCACGCCCAGGGGGTGCTGCAGCCGTGCCTCTGCGGCGGGGCCGTCGCGGAAACCGAAATCGAACAGGCCCTTGCCGACGGCGGACTCGACGGTGATGCTGCCGGCGTCGTCAATCACCAGTTTGCGCAGGGCAGAAGTCTCGGAGTCGGCCACCCAGATGTTGCCGTCGGCGTCCTCGGCGAGGCCGGAGGACTGGGCGAACCAAGCCTCGGCTGCCGGGCCGTCGAGGAGCCCCTCGAGGCCGTTGCCGGCGATGATCTTGACGGCACCGGACGTCGGCTCGAAGCTGAAGATCTGGTGCACGCCGGCCATCGCCACCACTACGGCCTTGAGTTTGGCGGACCAGACCACATCCCACGGCGAGCTCAGGGATACCGCCAGCGGGTCCGCCTCCAGCCGGGCACCGTAGGCGGCGCCTTCCTCGTTGACGCGGGCCGGCCCGGTTTCCAGCAGCCGCTGCACGCCGTTGCCGGCAAGCGTCCGGACTGTTCCGTCTGCCAGCGAGAGTCCGCGCAGCCGGTGGTTCACGGAGTCGGCAATTACGACGTCGTAGCCGGTCTCCGCGGCGACGTCCGCGGGCAGCAGCACGAGGCCCTGCGGTTCATTGAACCGGGCATGGGCGGCCGTACCGTCGGTGTGGCCTTTTTCGCCGGAACCGTAGGTTGCCAGGACGGTCTGGAAATCGGTGGAGAGCTCCACGAGGCGGTGGTGCCCGGTGTCGGTGACGAGCCAGGAGCCAGCTTCCGTGGCGCTTCCGACGCCGCGTCCGGCGGGAAGGTACAGGGCCTTACCGGGGAAGCGAAGCGTTCCCGACGTCGGCTCCGGCGCCACGTAGGGGCCGTCGCCGCGGTGCAGCGTGCCTTTGGCCTCGTGCTCGGCGATCAGCTCGGGGATCAGCACGGCAAGGCCGTCGGCGTGGCCCTCGCCGGAGAGGTGCGCCACGATGTAGCCCTCGGGGTCGATGACCACCAGGGTCGGCCAGGCGCGGGCCGTGTAGGCCTTCCAGGTATCCAGCTCCGGGTCGTCAAGGACCGGGTGGCGGATCTCGTAGCGTTCGACGGCGGCCGCCAGCGCCACGGGGTCGGCCTCGTGCTCGAACTTGGGCGAATGCACGCCCACGGTCACGAGGACGTCGGAGTACTGCTGCTCAAGCGGGCGGAGTTCGTCCAGGACGTGCAGGCAGTTAATGCAGCAGAACGTCCAGAAGTCCAGCAGGACGATCTTGCCGCGCAGGGATTCGAGGTCCAGGGACTTGCCGCCAGTGTTGAGCCAGTTACGGCCCACCAGCTCGGAGGCCCGGACCCGGAGGTGGGTGCGTACGGTGTCGGTCATCAGCGTCCTTCCAGCTTTGAATTGCGTTCGGCGAGCTTGGCATCGCGTTCTGCCAGCTTGGCAAACATGTCGTTGTAAGCGGTGAGATCGGCGTCGTTATTCCTGTCCGCCGCCCGGTCGGTGCGTTTGGACTCGCGGGCGTCGGAGCGGGACCACATGACGGCGACGCCGATCGCCACCAGAAGCGTCGGTACTTCGCCGATGCCCCAGGCCACGGCACCGCCCATTTGCTGGTCCAGCAGCGCGGAGGGGCCCCACGGCCGGCCGAGGTTGCCGAAGTAGTCTGCGGCCAGCAGCCCGGTGCCGCCCATGATGGCGACTCCGAAGAACGCATGGAAGCCCATGGTGGCCAGCAGGAGCAGCAGCCGCATGGGGTATGGGGCGCGGCGCGGCAGCGGGTCGGTGCCGATCATGGTGAGCACAAAGATGTAGCCGGTGAGGGCGAAGTGCAGGTTCATGAGTTCGTGGCCCACGTGGTCCCGCATCGCGTAACCGAACGCGTCGGAGTAATAGAAGAGCACGATCGAGCCGGCAAAGTTGGCTGCCGCGAACAGCGGGTGGGTCACCAGCTGCGAGAACTTGGAGTGAATGATGATCAGCAGCCACTCACGCGGTCCGCGGGAGCTGTCGCGCCGCGGCGTCAGCGCCCGGAGTGCCAGCGTCATGGGGGCGCCGAGAACCAGGAAGATGGGGGCCACCATGGTCAGGGCCATGTGGTCCACCATGTGGGCGGAGAAGAGTACGCGGCCGTACACCGAGGGCGGCCCCGAGGTCACGTACGTGAGGACTACGAGTCCGATCGCCCAGTTGACCGTCCGGAACCAGGGCCACGAGTCGCCCCGTTGCAGGATCTTCCGGACACCGAGGAAGTAGGAGACGAGGGCAAAGACCGCGACGGCGATCCAGAGCCAGTCCGGCCGCCACTCCGTAAGCCACCGTTCCGGCGTCAGCTCCGGCGGCAGTTCGTAGCCGGAGAGAAGGAAGGCCGGCGACGCATCCGGGGCAAAGGTGGTGGGCTGTGGCGGGGCAGAACGCCCCAGCGCCACGGCAATCCCCGACGTCGCTCCCATGATGATCAGTTCCACGATCACGAGCTGCCACAGCACCCGGCGGGCTGGCCGGCCCATGCCGCGGTTGCCCAGTTGCGGGATGACCCAGCGGCGGTGCATGAGCCCGATGCCGCCCAGCACCAGGACCGCTGCCGTCTTGGCGAGGATCAGTTGCCCGTAAGCCGAGCCGAAGAGGTCGCTCCACGTGGTGAGGCGGATGCTGGCATTGATCACGCCGGAGGCAAAGACCAGGGCGAAAGCAAAGCCTGCGAGGGATGAGAACCGGCGGAGTGTCGGCTCGGTGATGTCGGGGGTCGCCGCGGACGCGCCCTTGTTGCGGCCGCCGGCACCTGGGCCGCCCAGCACGCCGGAGAGGAGCGCCAGCATGATGATGCCGCCAACCCAGGCAGATACGCCTACCAAGTGCAGCCCGAGCGAGTTGATGGCACCCTCATGGTCGCTGGAGCTCGACGAGTGTCCGATCAGGGCGGCCGGGACCAGCCCGATCACGGACAGGATCAGCGTCAGTGCCAGCCCGCCGCGGGAGCGCACCCCAAACAGGACGGTAGTAACGACGGCGGCGATGATCACCACAGTCAGCCAGGCGCGTCCCGTTTCGATATCCGTCATGAAGTACACGAGGGACCGCGTGAATTCCGGATCCCCGGAAATGCCCTGCCCTGCAATGTCGGCGTAGCCCAGGACCAGCACGGCGATCGCGGAGAGCGTCCAGACGGCGCCTGCTGCCGCGGCCACGCCCAGCGCCCGGGTGAAGGCCGGATGTTCCGGGGCGTCCCTTTGCTTGGACCGGGAGCCGGTCCTGTCCCGCGGGAGGATGCCGACGGCGAAGATCAGGCCGCCGATCACGGTGGCCACGGCGACGTTGTGGATTGCTTTGCTCACCGGCAGCCCCCAGCGCACCAGCGCCCCGGGATCAGAGACTTGGCGTGCGGCTGCTGCCCCGGAGAAGATTAGGGCCGCGGCCAGGCCCACGAACAACGCGGCAAGGCCGGCAATCAGCCACGGCCGGGAAATCCCGTCGGGACCTTGGCCGGGGCCGCGCGCGTCCCCGGGGACGGGCGCTGCGGTTGTGGGAGTGGGATTTACTGCGGAAGGCACCCTTCCATTGTCCGCTACGCCGCCCGGCTCAGCGAATCGGCCCCGACCTCTCGAACGGCTGAATCGGCTAAGCAAATCTGGCGAACCGGGTTGGGACGCAGAAGGAGCGGCAACCCGAGGGTTGCCGCTCCTTTCAAGCGTGAGAAGAAGACTACTTCTTCTTGGCGACTGCAGCCTTCAGCTTGGAGCCGGCGGTCAGCTTGACGCTGTGGCCAGCGGCAATCTGGATGGTCTCGCCGGTCTGCGGGTTGCGGCCGGTGCGAGCTGCACGGTCGGTACGCTCGACTGCGAGCCAGCCCGGGATGGTGATCTTTTCGCCCGCGGCGACGGAGGTCTCGAAGACCTCGAACAGTGCGTCGAGCACGGAGTTGACTGCTGCCTGGCTGGTGCCGGCCTTGCCCGCTACCTCTGCAACAAGTTCACTACGGTTCTTAGCCATTTATGTCCTCCTGGACGGTCATGATTTCTGGAGCCTGCACACGGCATGCGTACAAACCACTGTTCGAAAACTTACCAGCTTGGCGCCGCCGAGGTGGCAAATTCCGCGTGTTTTCGGCGTTTTTTGGGGAAAATCACTGGATTCGACGCCGATCGCGGTCAAATTGCGCCGAGAGCGGACGCCCCTCCATCAGTGCCGTTTTCACCGCAGTCCGTCGCCGTCTGTGTTGCCGGACTTCCCAACGCCTGATGGCACCGCCAGGCTGGTATCCGGGCAGCCTGCGGGCCCGTGTCTGACGCTCGCTCACGTCCGGCAGTGATCGCTGCGATGCTCGATCAGGTCCTGGTGGTGTGCCGGTGGTGCGGGGGTCCTCCGGGTGTGCCGGTGCTGCGGATGGGTTCGTGGCCCGTTAGGGGTGTTAAATGCGGGAGGACCCCCAACGTGTGTTGGGGGTCCTCGACCTGTAATAGTGTTCCGGCGGTGACCTACTCTCCCACACCCTCCCGGGTGCAGTACCATCGGCGCTGTGGGTCTTAGCTTCCGGGTTCGGAATGGGACCGGGCGTTTCCCCCACGCTATGACCGCCGTAACCCTTGCTCCACCGCCTTGCACCCGGGGGGTGTGGCGGGGAAATCTGTGGTTACAACCTGCTGCACCGGTGGTGCTGGTGCAGTTGTGGTGTTGTTT
>NZ_FNJS01000046.1:0-30567 GCF_900104405.1 Arthrobacter sp. ok909
GAACACGACCTCCTCGGCGACCGGGATGTTCCCGCCGACGCCTACTGGGGCGTCCACACCCTCCGGGCCGTGGAGAACTTCCCCATCACCGGCCAGCCACTGTCCTCCAACATGTACCTGGTCCGCGGACTGGCTGCCGTGAAACTGGCCGCCGCCCGCACCAACCACGAGCTCGGGCTGCTCGACGCCGAGCGCGCCCGGGCCATCGAGGATGCCTGCGCCGACATCATGAACGGCAAGCTCAGCGAGCAGTTCGTCGTGGACGTCATCCAGGGCGGTGCCGGGACGTCCTCGAACATGAACGCCAACGAGGTGATCGCCAACCGGGCCCTGGAAATCCTCGGCCGCCCCAAGGGCGACTACGCACGGCTGCACCCCAACGACCACGTCAACCTCAGCCAGTCCACCAACGACGTCTATCCCACGGCGGTCAAGCTCGGCACGATCTTCGCCGCCCGGGAACTCCTCGAAGCGCTCACCGAGCTCGAGGACGCCTTCGCCGCCAAGGCCCTTGAATTCCGCACGGTGGTGAAGATGGGCCGCACCCAACTGCAGGACGCCGTCCCCATGACACTCGGCCAGGAATTCGGCACCTACGCCGTCACGATCGGGGAGGACCGGCTCCGCCTGGCCGAAGCCGACCTGTTGATCCACGAAATCAATCTCGGCGCCACGGCGATCGGCACCGGCCTGAACGCCCCGGCCGGGTACGCCGCGGCCGCCTGCCGGCACCTGGCCGACATCACGGGCCTTCCGCTCGTCACCGCAGTGGACCTGATCGAGGCCACGCAGGACGTCGGCGCCTTTGTGCACCTCTCCGGCGTGCTGAAGCGGGTCGCCGTGAAACTGTCCAAGATCTGCAACGACCTCCGGCTGCTCTCCTCCGGCCCGCGCGCCGGGCTTGGCGAAATCAACCTTCCCGCAGTGCAGTCCGGCTCCTCGATCATGCCCGGCAAGATCAACCCGGTCATCCCGGAAGTGGTCAGCCAGGTCGCCTACGAGGTCATCGGCAACGACGTCACCATCACCATGGCCGCCGAGGCCGGCCAGCTCCAGCTCAACGCCTTCGAACCGATCATCGTCCACAGCCTCCACAAGAGCATCTCCCACCTGGAAGCCGCCTGCCGCACCCTCACGGCCCGCTGCGTCCGGGGCATTACCGCCAACACCGAGCACCTCCGCCTCACGGTGGAACAGTCAATCGGCCTCGTCACCGCCCTCAACCCGCATCTGGGCTACGCCACAGCCACGGCCATCGCGCAGGAAGCCCTCGCCACCGGCAAGGGCGTCGCGGAACTCGTCCTCGAACACGGGCTCCTGACCGCCGAGCAGCTAACCGAGCTCCTCAGCCCGCAGCGCCTCGCCAACCTGAGCAAGTAGCCGCCGCACACCCACGACCCCGCCCGACCAGGGAGCGAGGGGCACGCCGTCGTGCCCAAAATCCCGACCGACTCCAGAGAAAACGGAACTCGATGACGAGGACCGTTCCAGCACCGGGCCACCAACCCGGCCTCTACCCAAGGACTGACTATGAAAAACAAATCAACGATGTGGATCCTGGCAGCGCTCCTGCTCGGAATCCTCGGCGGTCTGCTCTTCCACTGGCTGCTGCCGGTGGCCACGCGCGAATCCGTCGTGGCGGTCCTCGACACCGTGACGCACATGTTCCTGAACCTGATCAAAATGATCATTGCCCCGCTGATCTTCGCCACCCTCGTCTCCGGCATCGCAGGAGCGGCCAAATCCGCCGGGGTGGGCAAGCTCTTTGGCCGCTCGATGATCTGGTTCCTGTCCGCCTCCGTCCTGGTGGGCGCCTTCGGCTTCATCACGGCCCATGTACTCAACGTCGGTGACGGGCTCCACCTGATGCCGGGAGGCGACGCGGGGATGGAAACGAAGCCCCTCGATTACCAGGCGTTTGTTACCCACATCATCCCCACGAGCGTCTTCGCCGCACTGACCGAAAACAACCCCCTTCAGATCCTTGTCTTCGGGGCTCTCTTCGGCATCGCCCTGCTGAACCTCCGGAAGAAGGGCGGCTCCTCCATAGCGGATGCCATCGACGAACTGATGGGCGTCATGCTGAAGGTCACCGGATATGTGATGAAGGCGGCGCCGGTGGGCGTTTTCGCCGGTATCGCGGCAGCCTTCACCTCCAAGGGCGTGGACGCTTTCGCTACCTACGCCTCGTTCATCGGCGGGTTCTACCTCTCCCTCTCCGCACTCTGGGCGATCATGATCGCCGTCGCGGTCGCCTTGCTCGGACGGGCCGCCTTCCGGCTGGTCCGGATTGTGCGTGAACCCATGGTTATTGCGTTCGCCACCTCCAGCAGTGAAGCCGCCCTGCCCAAGCTCATCGAAGGCCTGACCAAGTTCGGCATCGACAAGCGCACCACCGGTTTCGTGCTGCCACTGGGTTACTCGTTCAACGTGGACGGTTCCATGATGTACATGACCTTCGCGTCGGTCTTCCTGATCAACGCCTACGGCATCGGCATGGACCTTGGCCAGCAGATCGCGATGACCGCAATGCTCCTCCTCAGCAGCAAGGGCATGGCCGGCGTGCCCCGCGGGTCACTCGTCGTCGTCGCCGCCGTGGTCCCTGCCTTCGGTATCCCCGTCGCCGGGATTGGTGTCCTGCTGGTAATCGACCAGCTCCTGGACATGGGGCGCACCGCCACCAACATCCTGGGAAATGCCATCGCCACCGCGGTGATCGGCCGGAACCACGACAAGTCCACGTCCCTCCTCGAGGCGTCGCGCGCCGGCACCGCAGACGACGCCCAAGACACTGAGGACAGCCGGCAACCCGAGCTCGTTTCGAGGCACTGACCGGCACCCGGTCGGTTAACTAAATTTTGAACCTGCAAACGGACCCTCACCCGGGATGAAAGGCCATCGCCAATGACCGCTGACTTTGAAGTCCAGAGCCCGATGGACGTGAACCGCATTGAGCGGACGGAAAGAGCGAGAAGCGCACCGATCAAATCACAAATCATCGACTACCTGCGAAGTCATGGTGCAAGCAAAGTAGCTGACATCAGCGACGGTATCGCGTCCTCGCGGGGCGCCGTCAGATACCACCTGGCGGCGATGGAGAACGCCGCGATCGTCCGTTCCAACATTTCCCCCGGAGCGAGATGTCGGTTCACGCCCTTTTACGGCATCGCTCCTGAAAAAGCGGAGTCGAACTCCTAGCCGAGGGCGCTGGCTACCATGTTTGAGGACGACGGCGGGACCTCCCGCCGTCGTCCTCTGTGCTCTTGCGGGCATTGCGGCCCCACTCCCCAGGACAGATGAGGCTGTCCTGTATTTGCGCCAGGAGCCGGCAACAGTCGACCAAAAACGGATTTTCAGCCCCGGACGGAGGTCCCGAAGGGACACAGTGGGTCTCCAGTTGGGTGAGCTGGCCCCTGAGGTGAAAACATACGGACCATGGCCCAGAAGATTGCGTACCAGGGTGAACCCGGCGCCAACTCCAATATCGCGTGTCAACAGATGTTCCCCGAGTTGGAAAGCGTTCCCTGCGCCAGCTTCGAGGACGCTTTCGAGCTGGTCACCAGCGGGGAGGCCGAGCTGGCCATGATCCCGATCGAGAATTCGATTGCCGGCCGCGTGGCGGACATCCATATTCTGCTTCCCAAGTCGCACCTGCAGATCGTGGGCGAGTTCTTCTTGCCCATACACTTCGACCTCTTAGGCATCCCGGGCAGCACCATCGAAGGTGCCACCGAGGTCCACAGCCACATCCACGCCCTTGGACAGTGCCGCCGACTGATCCGCGACGCCGGGCTCCGGCCCGTCATTGCCGGCGACACCGCCGGTTCCGCCCGGGAGGTCCGGGAATGGAACGACCCCGCCAAACTGTCCCTCGCTCCCCCGCTGGCGGCCCAGATCTATGGTCTGGAGGTGCTGGCATCGCGCGTTGAGGACGACCCCTCCAACACCACCCGCTTTGTGGTCCTGGCCCGGGAAAAGAACCTGCCCACCCGGGATGAGTTGGCCGGGCCGGCAGTGACCAGCTTTGTGTTCCGCGTCCGGAACGTCCCCTCGGCGCTCTACAAGGCGCTGGGCGGGTTCGCCACGAACGGGGTGAACATGACGCGGCTGGAGAGCTACATGGTGGGTGACGAGTTCGCCGCCACCATGTTCATGGTGGACGTGGAGGGCCACCCCGAGGACCTGCCGCTCCGGCTGGCCCTCGAGGAGCTGGATTTCTTCACCACCGAGGTGCGCATCCTGGGCGTCTACCCCGCTGCCGACCATCGGACCGCACGGGCACTCAGCAGCTAAGCGCCACCGGCTGAAGGGCCATCGGCCACATCACCCCTGCATGCCGCGCCCAGGGAAGGCGCACTCCAAAGTTGTACTTCTACTCGATGATGTTCTAGGTCAGCATCTTCAGCAGCCCGTCAGGACCGGTCGGGGCCACGTCCTGCTCCTTGGGCATCCTCATCAACTCGCGGGCGGCCTCGGATTTCTCTGTCGGTTTGTCAACGGGATCACCGCGCGGCGTGACGAGCCAGATACACCGTTAGACGGACACTCCCCGCGCCCCGAATCGCAGGGGCCCGGTTCCCTTCTTTGTACTGAATTGCTACGACCGTTAGCCCAACCAATGAACACACAAAGAGGCCATAACCGTCGCTTAGTGCCCCGGCTGCCTTTCGATCACATGGAAACGCCCCGGACCAGCGTGGTCGGGGCTTGCGTGGGCGTCTGCTAGCGCCCGATGCGGACGGTGAGATCCAAATAGATATCGTTATCAGCGACAAAGCGAGCCTGGAGGTAGCGGGCAAGGCTCTCGTCGGTAGCGGTGTGGACGCTTTGCGCGATCGCTCCTCGCAGCAGCGCCTGGGTATCGGTGGACTTGACGACATCCAGCGGCGCCCACCCGCGATGACCGCCGGTAAGACGTTCTATGTCCGTGCGGAAGGAGCGCTTGTGGTCTTCGCGGACAGTAGCGCGCATGGTGAACGGGATAAAGGGAGTGGGCACTGAGGTCCTTTCAAGAGGCAGCCGGTCGTCGACGCCCCAGTTAGAACAAGTCCGCTGCAGCCCCCGCTATTCCTCCGAAGCAGTTGTCCAGTATCACGGCGCCGGGATGGCATCCCCGCTATCGGCCCTGGGGCCACTCACATCTGTCCTACTGATCAGCCCCTTGCTGAAATACGCCCTTGCCGCCGGTCTATCCGGTGAGGTTCTTCGCCCGGGTTTCCGGAAGACTCCACGCGACCAGCGTGGAGATTGCCAGCAGAACCACCACATAGATGGTGAACGCTCCCGGACCGAACGACGCATTCGCCCAGTTCTGGAGATACGGTGCCGTCCCACCGAAAACGGCAACGGCGACGGCGTAGGGCACAGCGACGCCCACTGTGCGGATCCGGGTGGGGAAGAGCTCTGCGAACACTGCAGGTGAAATGGACAGCGTTGCACCCATGAAAACCAGGATGATGGTGGCAGGCAGAAAGAGGGACCAGAAGCTCTGACCCACGGTGTTTATCAGCAGCGGGAAGAGGATGATGGGCACGCCGGTGCCTATCAAGAGGCTGGGTCGGCGGCCGAAACGGTCAGAGAACTTGCCCCAGAACGGCAAGGAAATGATCAGTACGACGTTGCTTAGAAGGCAAAGGAGATCATGCCCGGCCGCTGGGCCGCCCTGAAGACTTTGCGCACCTCTGAGCGGCGGGCGGCAAGGGTGCGCTGCGCGAGGACCTGCGGGGAGAACTGGACAATAGTGCCGGTGGCTGCAGGAGTGTGGGCAGCGCCTGCGGAAGATTCCACTGATACAGGCATGGGATTCCTTTCAGCCATGAGTATCCATCCATTCTCGGATCGACCGCGGATGCTGTCTAAGACCAAACTCCGAGGAATGGCATACCCAGACGGCATGAACAGGTCAGGGAAAACACGTGCCCGAGGTGGGACTCGAACTACATTCCCGCCCTTGCGAACTCTGGACTCCCGCGGAAAAACACGGAGTCCGCCCCGGCCCGACCGCCGTACGACCCGATTCGATCCGATCCGATCCGAGGGCAAGGGTGTGCACATTGTGCACACCCTGATTCTTGCCCCATTTGTTGCCAGTCAGAAGCCTGCCGTGACCCTGATGACCGGAATATCGGCTACCAGCAGCATGCTCCGTGCGGCGTTCGCGCCGAACATCGTACGAAGCAGCGGTGGGTGAGACCTTGTCTAGCTCCGACTGGGCCCGTCTGCTTACCAGGACGGCAGTGCCGGCGCCGGGCCGTTCACTTCAATATGTTCGGCGTCCCCACGCGCCAACCACTGGAGCAAGCCCTCACGATCGGACATAACCCGTAGCGTGCCGTTGCCGATGACCCACTCGTCACGTTCTTCGGTCACCAGCGTCATTCCGGGGGCGCCCTTTGCCCGCAAGGACCGCACCACAGCTTCGAGGGCATTCAACAGCGAATCCGGGTCCGCCTCCTCGAGGGTCCAAGCAGTGCCGAGGTCCTGGTGATGCACCACCACCTCGGCAATTCGAAGCGCCACGATGGATGTGGCGGGGAGGCTCTTGCCGTTCAACTGGACGTCCGGGGCCGCGAGGTCCCCGCCCAGCCGCTGGGCCTGTTCGGCAAAGTTCCGGGCAGACTCCCGGAGTTCCCCAATGAGCTCCTGACGGGGAAGGGCGGCGAGGGCCGCGATCGCTTGCGAGCGGGCTTCGCGTGATGCATATAGGGACCGCTCCTCGCCGGAGGCAGCCCATTCGATGAGGTTGACCAGTGCCCGGCCGCTCGAAGCAACGTGGGCGATGACGTCGGCCCTTGTCCACCCCTCGCACAGTGAGGGAACGGTCATCTCATCGTCGGACAGGGAATCGATGGTGGCCAGGAACATCTCGGTTTCCCTGCCTAGGCGGGACAGGTCCGAGTGCAGGCGTGCGGCGTTGATCATCCTGCCAGCCTATCCGCGGGCCGCGGGCCGAACCACTCTCGGGTGCCTGCTGGTCGATATCCAGATCGTATGGATTGAGACGGCACCTTCGCTTCCCGGTGCTGCTCTGACGCCTTGCAGCGCGGGGCGGCACACAATGCAGCGCTTTGATACATCAAGGATATGAATTCCACCCGGGCAGGAACCCGGGTGCCCTCATCGGAGTACTCGTGGGCTCGCAGACCTGCGGCGCCGTGGGCGACTTTTTCGGCCGGCGTCGGCTGATGCTCCTGGGCATCGCCTGGTTCTCCCTCGGAATGTTCGTTACGGCGCTGACCACCACCGCCCCCGCCTTCGGTGCCATGCGCTTCGTCACCGGGCTCGGCTTGGGAGTGGTCATTGCCACTGCCGGCGCCACGATGGCGGAGTTCGCACCCACGGGAAGACGGCAGTTCTACAATGCAGTCGTGTACTCAGGCGTCCCGGCCGGCGGTGTGCTGGCGTCCGTCCTGGGCATCCTGTTCCTTGACAGCATCGGCTGGCGTGGACTGTTCATCATCGGCTCCCTGCCGCTCGTCATTGTCCTGCCCCTTGCCTGGCGCAAGCTGCCGGAATCACCGCGGTGGCTGCTCTCCCGGGGCCGTGAACAGGAGGCCCTGGCCGCATCGCAGCGCACCGGCGTCCCGCTTATCGAAGAGCGGGTGATCCTGCAGGTCGGCGCCGCGCCGCAGAAGTCCGGCTTTGCCGCCGTATTTTCCCGACAATTCGCCGTGGCATCCATTCTGCTGGGCCTGATGTCCTTCTCTGGCCTTCTGCTGACCTATGGACTCAACACGTGGCTGCCGAAAATCATGGAGGGATACGGCTACGGACGGACGTACGCCCTGTTTTTCCCGCTGGCACTGAATCTCGGAGCTGTGGCGGGCGGATTGCTCGCCTCCCGCCTGGCTGACAGGAGCGGCCCTCAGCGCATCATCGCCGCCACATTCGGGCTGGCCACCATCTCCCTGGCGCTCATGACCTTCAGCTTTCCGCTGCCGCTGCTGTTTGCCTTCATTGCTTTGGCCGGAGTGGGCACCTTGGGCACCCAGGTGCTGGTGTACGGGTTCCAGTCCAACTATTTCACCACCAATGCCCGGGCAGCCGGTGTCGCATGGTGCGCCAGCGTGGGGCGGTTGGGCGGGGTGCTCGGGCCGATCATCGGCGGCTGGCTGGCTGCCGCCGGAATCGGCGGTTCCACCGCTTTTTACATCTACGGGGCTGTTGCACTGGTCGGCGCCGTGGTCACTGTCCTGGTCCCCCGTCAGCGCAAGCCGGACGAGGCACAGCACAAAGTCGAGGAGATCGCCGAAAGCCTGACAGAGGAAACCCTCTCCGCTGCCCGGCTTTAGTAGCCGGCGCGGAGCTGCCCGGACCAATTCTGTCAGCAATATGTACTAGTGGCGTCGTTTGTGGTTATTCTATGAATAAATCATCGGCCCAGGGCAGAACGCCCGGGACTGACCGGGCAAAGGGCGGCACCACATGGAGATCCGGCAGTTGAACTACTTCATAGCGGTCGCGGAGGAGCGCCACTTCGGCCGGGCGGCGAAGCGGTTACACATGGCCCAGCCGCCTCTGTCCCAGCAGATCCGCCAGTTGGAAGAGCAGTTGGGAGTACGGTTGCTCAACCGCACCACCCGCCGGGTTGACCTCACAGCGGCGGGCCAACTCCTGCTGGACCGCGGACGGCAGATCGTCAACGACGTCGAAACGCTTCGGGCTGACGTCTACCAGGTAGGCAAAGGCGCCACCGGTGTGCTTCGCGTGGGTTTCTCGGGCTCAGCCACATACGGCCTCATGCCTCAGATCGCCCGCCTTGCCAAACAAGTCATGCCGGGCCTATCTCTTGCCCTGAACGGCGAGATGCTCACGCCATCCATGGAAGCGGGGCTGCGGGACGGCACTTTGGACGCCGCGTTGTTGCGCCCACCCGTGGCTTCCCAGGAGATCGACTACCGGATTGTGACCCGGGAGCCGCTCGTCGTCGCGCTTCCCTCGTTCAGCGCCCTTGCCATAGATCGGACCGTGGCCATGCACGAACTGCAGGACCAGGACTTTATCGCCTACGCGCCCGAATCCGTGCTTTACCGCATCACCTCAGACCTGTGCCGCCAGGCGGGCTTCCAACCCCGCATCGCCCAGGTGGTCGGCGAGACCTCTACGATGCTCGCGTTCGTGGCCGCCGGTGGCGGTGTGGCAGTCATGCCGGCCAGTGTGCGGGCCTTCCAGCTTGAAGGCGTCGCTTACCGCGAGATCGAAAACGTCCCACCGGTGGAACTCGCTGTGGCCTGGATGCGCGGACACCCCTCGGCCCTCTTACAGAATTTCCTGGACGTTGTGGATACCGCAACTGCAGTACCCCCGGCGCCCGCCCCGGCGCCGCGCCCGTTTCCCGTTGATGAAAGGCTTCCCCAGTCATGAAGATCGCAGCCATTGAGGCGATTCCCTATTCGATCCCGTATCTCCATCCACTGCACTTCGCCTCCGGTTCCGTGCATGAGGCGGACCATGTGCTCATCAGGCTTCGCACGGACGACGGCGTGGTGGGCACCGCCGACACCCCGCCGCGTCCCTACACCTACGGTGAGACGCAGAAGTCCATCGTTGCGGTAGTGGAGGATATTTTTGCTCCCCAGCTGATCGGCGTGGACATTTTTGACCGCGAGAAGATCCAGACAATCCTGTACCGGACGGTGCACAACCAGACGGCCAAGGGTGCCGTGGACATCGCCGTGTGGGACGCGATCGGCAAGACCCTCGGACAGCCGGTGACGAAACTGCTGGGCGGGTATTCCGACTCGCTGCGGGTCTCCCACATGCTCGGCTTCAAGCCCGCACAGGAATTGCTGGCCCTGGCCCTGGAATTCCGTGAGACCCATGGCATCAACACGTTTAAGCTCAAGACCGGCCGCCGTCCGCTTCACCTCGACATCGAAGCCGCCCGGGTCCTGCGGGAGGGCCTTGGCGACGACGCCGGGCTCTACATGGACGCCAACCGTGGCTGGTCCGCCAACGAGGCCGCCGAGGTACTGCGGCGGACTGCGGACCTGGGCCTGGAGTTCCTCGAGGAACCTGACGACGCCCGCGAAGTACTGGGCCGGCGCCGCCTGGTGGAGAACTCCCCCATCCCCATCGCCGCGGACGAATCCGCCGCCAACCTTGGTGAGGCCGCACGGGAAATCCTGACCGGCGGCGCGAACCTCCTGGCGGTGAAGACGGCCCGATCCGGTTTTACGGAGGCCGCCAAAATCGTCGGGATGGCGGAGGGTATGGGCATCGACGTCTACATTGGCAACCAGATCGACACCCAGGTGGGCACGGTCGCCTCAGTGGTCTTCGGTGCCGCATTTGCCCACACAGCCAAGCGCGCAGCGGAACTATCCAACTACCTGGACATGGCCGACGACCTGTTGGCCGAACCGTTGGAGATCACCGGCGGCCGCATCCTTGTGCCTGACGGCCCGGGCGTGGGCACCGCCGTTGACGAGGACAAGCTCGCCCTTTACCGCACTGACCGTTAGCCATCCACCGAGAGGACACCATGAAGTACCTGGTCCACATGGACGTAAAACTTCCCGCCGAACTGCCCGCCGCTGAGGCCGCCGAGGTCAAGGCCAAGGAGAAGGCCTACTCGCAGCAACTTCAGCGCTCCGGCAAGTGGCCGGAAATCTGGCGCGTCGTGGGGGAATATGCCAACTACTCGATCTTCGACGTCGACTCGAACGACGAACTCCATGAGATCCTGCAGAACCTGCCGCTGTTCTCCTACATGGACATCTCGGTGGTTCCGCTCGCGAAGCACCCTTCCGACGTCAAGTAGCACCGGCAGCAGCGGCCCAAACGCCGGCCGTGTTCCGGGTCAGTCCTTGGCCCGGAACACGGCCGCGAGTTCGCTGCGGGAACGGATCCCCATTTTCCGGTAGAGCCGGGTCAGGTGGTACTGCACCGTCTTCTCCGCAAGGAACAGGGCCCGGGCCGCCTCCTTGTTGGTGGCCCCGGCCGCCACCAGCTCGGCCACAGCCCGCTCCTGGGCGGTGAGCTGGGCGTGGTGGTCGCTGACGGCAGTCAGCACAGGGTCGGCCGGGTCGGGCAGGTTGCCGGCGTCGAGGCCTGTCGCCTTGAGTTCCCGGTCGCACCGCTCCACATAGGTGGCCGCCCCCAGGGAGTCGTACAGGTCACGGGCCGCACGCAGCACCGACGATGCGAGGCGCCGTTTGCCGGCCCGGCGCATGCTTTGACCGAACGCAAAACTGATCCGCGCGCGCAGATACGGCCGGTTAAGCCCCCGGAGGTGTCCCAGGGCCGCCTCGAAGTGTTCCCTGGCCGTCTCAGGATCCCCCTGCGCAGCCAGGAGCCGGCCCCTGGCCCATGCCATGCGCGCCAGGTCCGAGGGTACTTCCCGCTCCCGCGGCACGCTCTCAAACGCCGTGAGGAACGATTCGGCGGCGTCGAGCTGGTCAGTCATGACCAGGGCGTTGACGTACGTATCCTGCCACGGCCAGAAGGACACCCGGTTCTCCGTCCACGGGTCCAGCTCCGTCAGCGGCTGCAGCACGGCCAAAGCGCTTTCATAGTCCGCCCTCGCCTCGTGGAAACGGGCACGGGCGAGACTTGCCGGCACCTGCATGGCACGGTACGTCCCAGGCTGTACCGCGGCCTGAGAAACGTAGTAGCGGGCCCGCTCCCAGTCTCCCCGCATGGACCAGAGCTCCGCCGCGGTCCAGTAAAGCAGCGGGCGGACCAGCGGCATCCGCGAGGTCTCGAGGCGCACGGAAGCACGCGCCACGGTGGCGGCGGCGGCATCCCAGTTGCCCAGCACCAGATGGGTGCGCGCCAGCCAGGCCTCCGCCCACAGGGAAATCCGCATCGACCCGCCCCGGTACTCAGTGGGAGCCGCGGACTCGAAATTCACCAGCGCTGACTCAACATTGTCAAGGCGCAGTGCCAGCCAGCCAGCACCCATCTGGACCCGCTGCTTCTGGGCGTTCTCGGCAGCATGTTCGAAGGCCCGGTGATAGGAGGCCTCTGCCTCCGAAATCCGGCCCTGCGCATACAGGCCCAGGCCGTAGATGGCCTCTGACTCGATGTAGGCGGGGGTTCCCGGCTGCGTAAGCGCCATGGCCCGCTCTGCCCAACCGGTAATCAGTGGGCCGTCCCAGGACGCTACCCCGTGCAGAACGAATCGCTGCGCCACCTGCGCGGCGGCGGAGGGATCACGCTGGGGGTTGCAGGTCCGCCATGCCATCTCCAGCTGCGTTTGCGCGCTGCCGTTCTGCCCCGACGCCGTCGAGAGGTAGCCCAATACCGAGGAACGGAGGGAGGAGGACGGCAGGGCGTCCACTGCCGCGGCCCACATCTGCGCCTGGGCAATGTCGCCAGAACCCACCAGAGCATCCACGGCTCTCAGGAGCCTGTCGTTCCGGGAGCGGATGTCCAAGGAGAGCCGGGACGCGGAGAACAAAGCTGTTGAGGCATCCTGCCACGCTCCCACCAGGGCCTGGCAGCGGGCGAACTCCTCCAGCTCCTCGGCCAGGGCCTCGTCTGCACCGGGCGTGGCCGAGACGCGGTGGCCCAACCGTTCACCCTCGGCCTGCACAGCCTCGGCGGCCAGCCGGTGCAGCGCAATGCGCCGGCTGGGAACGATCTGTTCGTAGATGGCCTCGGCGGTGCCAGGTGCAAAGAACACGACCGCGGAACGGGCCTGATCAACAGACAACCCCATCAGCCCAGCGCGGTGTCCCTCGTCGAGTACCTCCATGACGGACTTCACCCCGCTGACCCGGGAAACCTCTGCCAGGCCGGCGCTGCGCCCGAGCACGGACGCAGCCTCCGCGACGGAGACCAGCCCCGGGGACGCGGCGTCGAGCACACTTCGCACCCGGGCACGCACCCGGGAAGTCGGAGGCAGGGAGGGAAACCACGTCTGCCAGGTCTCCGCCGGCAACTCGCGGAGCAGCTCCAAGATCGGTTGCGGGAGCCCTCCGGTGTGCTGGACCAGCCCGTGCGCCGCCGTCAGGCTGAGGTCGATGCCGAGCACACGCCGGGAGAGATCCTGAACCTGCTGCGGGGTGAGCGGATCCAGCGGGATACGGGCGACCTGGTGGCCGGTGAGGAAATCCAGAACACCGGCGGGGACAAGGGACGCGTCCTCGGGGTTGAGCGTGAGCACGAACATGATCCGTTGTCCGTGCAGCCGGCGCATGACGAAGGTGAGGATGCGCAGGCTCTCCACGTCGAGTTTGTGAACGTCGTCGACGGCGACAACGACGCTCCCGTGGGACTGTAGTCCTTCGAGATGGGTGGTGAGGGTCGAGGCGTAATTGACCACTTGGGCGGGGGTGAGAGCCGCCACGGGACCCGCGGGCAAGGCCGTGCCGCCGTCGTAATCCTTTGCCGAGCGCAGCGGCAACGTGAGCATGAGCTGGGAGTAGCCGGCGAGGGGAAACTGGGCCTCCCAGTCGTCGCCCATGGCGGACAGCACGCGGACACCACGGGCCACCGTGCGGCAGTGTTCAAGGAAGAACTCCAGCACTGCGGTCTTCCCGGACCCGGATGGACCGGTGATCACCACTGCGCCCGTATTCCCCTTGCGGACCGAGCGGAAAATTTCCAAGAGCTCCTCGAAGACCTTGGACCGGCCAACGAGCGGCAAGCTCTCCGCCATTTCACCGTGAATGGAGCCCGCCGTCATGAGGGAAAGTCTACCGGAGCGGGCCGCACGGCCCTGGCGGCGGGCATCCATCACCGGTGGCCTTAGCCCAGGTCCCCGCCGGCGACTGGAAGGATGGTCCCTGTCAGGTAGGACGCTTCATCTGATCCGAGGAATACGATGGGCGCGGCCTGTTCGTCCAAGGTTCCGTAACGCTTCAAGAAGGACGACTCCACCGTCTGGTCAACGATCGCCTGGTACCAGGCCTTTTCCGTGGGGGACTCAGCCTCCGGCCCACGCTTGACCTTGCGGGGCGGCGCCTCGGTGCCGCCAGGGGCGGTCGCGACCACGCGGATGCCGCGTCCGCCCACCTCCATCGCCAATGACTGGGTCAGGGCGTTGACGCCGCCCTTCGCAGCAGCGTACGGCACGCGGTGCACACCGCGGGTGGCCACCGAGGAAACGTTGACGATGGTGCCCGAGCTCTGCTGCAGCATGGCCGGCAGCACAGCCCGGCAGGTCCAGAGGGTGGGAAAGAGCGAACGCCGGATCTCCTTCTCGATCTTGTCCTCGTCGTACTCTTCGTAGGGGCGGGCCCAGATGGTGCCGCCTACATTGTTGACCAGCACATCGACCCGGCCGTGGGCGTCCAGCGCCGCCGCGACGGCTTGCTGGGCTCCTGCGAAGGTCTCGAGGTCAGCGGTCACAGCGGTAGCCGAGCCTCCTGAAGCGGAGCCTTGTGCGGCGTCCTGGATCCCCCGTGCCACGTCATGGACCAGCCCGGACCGGTCCACCAGGACCACCGCACCGCCCTCGGCACCGATCCGCTCGGCCACTTTCTGGCCAATACCCTGGGCGGAGCCCGTCACGACGGCTACCTTGCCGGCGTACCGGCCCGGAGTAACTAACTGTCCCGCATAAGGGCGCGACATCAGCGGCCGGCCCTGGCGTCGATCGCCGCGGCCATGGTTTCCTTGGCGTCCTGTGCGTGGGCCATCATGACCTCCCGCACCCGAGCCTTGTCCTGGCGCTCGAAGGCATCAACGATATCAAGGTGGTCTTGCGTGACCCGCTCGAAGATTCGGGTCCCCGCCTCAAAGACCGCAGCAATCTGCGCGTGGACGTCGAGCCTGCGGTAGGACTCAAGCAGCATGGGGTTGTCGCAGACGATGAAGAGGTATTCGTGGAACTCCTCGTTGGTCCGCGCGAACTCATCCGGTTCCCGAACGATGCCCGCAGCTACAGAGCGCGTGGTGGCCTCGGCGAGCCGCCGGAACTGGTGCAGCTGTTCCTCGCTGAGGCGGCCCAGCATCAGCTCGCTCACCGCGAGCTCCAGGCCCATGCGGGCGTCCAACTGGGCGAAGCTGTCCTCCTTGCGGAAATCCAGCCGGCCGGTCTCCAGGGACGAGACGGCCTCGCTGCGGGTCATCGTGTCGCCTTCGGCCTGAATCTTCTGCTCAGGTGCCGGTGCACCCGTCTCGGCGTCGCCGCCGGTGGCCTCCTTCGGGGCAAAGCGCTCGAAGTAGAAGCTGGCGGGCTTGATGCCCTCGGAGTCCAGCCACTTCGAAACGGCATTTACCATCGGAGGCGGGCCGCACAGGTAGATGTCAACATCGCCGTCGTTCAGGTGGGAGGGCGCGATGATCTGTGTGACATAGCCTGTGTGGGGAGCGGACGTGCCGGGTTCGGAAGCAATGTAGTCCCAGGTGAATCCGGGCACCTGCGCCTCATATTCCCGCAGCCAGTCCAGGCCGGCGATGTCCGCCTCGCGGGACACGCCGTAAATCAGATGGACCGGTGTCGACGGCGGGTTCTCGGAGAGCTTCTCCAGGATGGACAGGAGCGGGGCCAGGCCGGTGCCACCTGCCAGGAGCAACAGGGGGCGCTTGGGCTCCCGCAGGAAGAACGAGCCGTACGGACCGGTGAACTCGATGGTGTCGCCCACAGCAGCCCTGTCGCGCAGGTATTCGGACATCGCACCCTGCGGTGTGACCCGCACCATGAATGAAGCATTCTGCACCTCGGGGCCGCTGCTGAAGGAGTAGGAGCGCTCCGCGTCGGTTCCGGGGACCTTGATGTTGACGTACTGGCCCGGCAGGAAGGCCAGAGCGTCCCGGTTTTCGACCTCAAGGGTGAAGGAAACTGTGGTTTCCGAGTGCTTGTTGAGTTCCTTCATGGTGGACGTGAAGGTGGTGGCTGAGGTTTTCGCGGATTCCGACGTGGCAGGGATCTGGATGGCCAGATCCGACTCCGGGACCGCCTGGCAGGTGAGCATATAGCCCTTTTCGAGTTCTTCCTCCGTCATGGCGTCGTCAATGTAGTCCCCCGGGTCGAAGGAGCCGGAATCGCAAAATGCCTTACAGGTGCCGCAGGCACCGTCCCGACAGTCTGATGGAATGTTGATGCGTGCCTTGTACGCGGCGTCCATCACGGTCTCGTGGTCACCGACCTTGATGACTTTAGTGACGCCATCCTCGAAGCTGAGGGCTACGTTGTGGCCCATGATTTCCTCCTGATGAGGGTCGCGTCGTCGCGACCCGGGGATAGTGCGGATATGCCCGGCGGGCACGGGTTTCGGAACGGTTGAGGCCGGTGCCCGGGAGTTGCCGGGCACCGGCGCGCGGCCGTCAGATCATGTAGACGTCCACCACGTGGTGGATGTAGTCGTTCTTTAGAACGACCTTCTTTTTCATGATTACCGGCTCCCCGCCGGCGAGATCGATCGTGTAGAAGCTGGTCCCGAAGTACGTGTCCGTTGTGTTGTAGCGGAAGTACAGGGTGAACCAGTTGAAGCGCACCTTCACCTGGTCGCCGTCGTGCTCCACGATCTCGATGTCTGTGATGTTGTGCCCGGTGCGGGGCTCCGGAAGGGAGGTGGCTGAGGACCGATCCGTCTTGATCCGGAAGACACGGTCCTCAATGCCGCCGCGGTTGTCGTAGTAGATGAGCGAGATCTCCTTCTGCGGGTCCTCGGTCAGCCGGTCGTCGACGTCCCATGCGGGCATCCAGAACTCGGAGTCCGGGTGGTAGCACTGAAGCCACTCGTCGAACTGGCGCTCATCCAGCAGGCGGGCTTCCTTGTACAGAAAGGCACGGACAGTTTCGAGGGTGGCGATCTCCTCGACGGTCTTGAGCGCCGCGGCAGGTTTTGTCAGGTTGGTCATGGGTTATGCACTCTCTCTGGTTCCACGTGGTCTGGGTCAGGCGGTGACGGGAAAGGTATCCAGTGCGGAGTGCTCCTCTTCCGCCAGCGCCCGGTCCATGACTTCCTTCCAGTACCCGTGCTGGACGGGGTAGAGCCCCTCGTCCTCGGTGCGCACCCCGGATGCGATGACCTTGGTCATGCCCAGCGCCTGGGCCTGTTCGTCGGGGCCGGCAATCTCGTGGGTGGACCCGCGGGTCATGTCGTTCCATGGCGCCGAGGTGGCCCAGTAGGTCTTGTTGCAGGACCTGAACTCCTCGAGGTCGTCGGGGGTGGCCATGCCGGTGGCGTTGAAGAAGTCCTCGTACTGGCGGATGCGTTTGGATCGATTCTCCTGCGATTCGCCCTTGGGTGCGATGCAGTAGATCGTCACCTCGGTCTGGTCCGCGGAGATGGGACGGAAGTGGCGGATCTGCGAAGAGAATTGGTCCATGATGTAGACATTCGGGTACAGGCAGAGGTTCCGCGAGATGTTGATCATGAAGTTCGCCATCTCCTCGCCGTACTTTGCAACGAGCTCCTCGCGGCGGTCCCACAGAGGACGGTCCTGCGGGTTGGTCCATTCCTGCCACAGCAGTAGGTGTCCGTGGTCGTAGGAATAGAAACCGCCCTTGACCTTGCCCCACTTGCCGGCGTCCATGGCCTTGGTTGTGTTGGCGGAGTCGCCGGCGCTGCGGCGGGCTGTTGTGGCGGCGTAGTTCCAGTGCACGGCGGTAACGTGGTAGCCGTCGGCGCCGTTTTCGGCCTGGACCTTCCAGTTGCCGTCATAGGTGTAGGTAGACGACCCGCGCAGCACCTCGAGTCCTTCCGGGGACTGATCCACGATGGAGTCGATCACCTTGGTGGCGTCGCCCAGGTGCTCTTCGAGCGGGAGAACATCAGCCTTCAAGGAACCGAACAGGAAGCCGCGGTAGGAGTCGAAGCGGGCAACCTTGGTGAGGTCGTGGGAGCCCTCTTTATTGAAAGTCTCCGGGTAGCCGGCGTTGCGGGAGTCTTTCACTTTCAGCAGCTCACCGGAGTTCTTGAACGTCCAGCCGTGGAACGGGCAGGTGAAAGTGGTGCGGTTATCCGTCTTGCGGCGGCACAGCATGGCACCGCGGTGTGAGCAGGCGTTGACGATGCAGTTAAGGTTTTCGTCCTTGTCGCGGGTGATCACCACGGGAGTGCGGCCGATGTTGGTGGTGAAGTAGTCCCCCACATTGGGGATCTGGGACTCGTGGGCCAAGTAAACCCAGTTGCCCTCGAAGATGTGCTTCATCTCCAGTTCGAAAATATCTTCATCGGTGAAAATTTCGCGTTTGGCCCGGATCACGCCGTTCTCGCGGTCGTCGATCACGGCGTCGGCAAGGACCTCGCGGACATGGGTCAGGTTCTCGGTCATGCGTGCTCCTTCATTGGAGAGTGCTGGACGGATGAGCGGGAGGTCCGGGCCAACCCGCGGTGCCCCGAGGGACGTTGTCAGGCAATTCTCCCTTACCGTGACACCACTCACATCAGGCAAACACCTAGCATCGGCCAAGGGTGCCTTTATGTCAGCTTAATGACTAAAAACGGGCCGAATCGATATTTGTAGCGTCCTTATTTCCCACCTACGATGAGACGGACATCACGCGAGGCCGCGTCAGCAGGTGCAGACCCTGCCCCCCCACCGGTTCGCAATGGGCACAGGAAAGCCTTCCTGGACCCCTGTTCAATGAGGAATATGGAGATCACCATGACCGAGACCCAAGCGGAGAGCCGCAAAGAGAATGAGGGCACTGCCGTCGAAGCCGGCTCAAAGGCCACCGAGCGCTTCACCGCCTCAGGCAAGCTCTCGCGGCCGGATGTGCCGAAGGAAAGGGTAAGCCTGCTGGCGGGGGCACTCATCAAAGCCGCCAATGACATCGTCGTCGAACACCAGGTCACGTACGAGGAATACAACGCACTCAAAGCCTGGCTCATCAAGGTGGGAACTGACGGGGAATGGCCACTGTTCCTCGACGTGTGGCTGGAGCACACTGTGGAGGACGTCAACTCCCAGGACCGCCCTGGAACCGTGGGCACCATCGAAGGGCCCTACTACGTGCCGGGCTCCCCTGCACTCCAGACTCCGGCCACCGTGGAGATGCGTGAGGACGAGGAGGGGACGCCGCTGCACTTCAGCGGCCGCTTCACTGACACGGACGGTAACCCCATCCAGAACGCCCAGGTGGAGATCTGGCACGCAGACAGTGCCGGTTTTTACTCCCAGTACGCGCCGGGCCTCCCCGACTGGCTCTTCCGCGCCACCGTCAAGGCAGACGACGACGGCCGCTTCGAAATCAACACGATGCGCCCGGCGCCCTATCAGATTCCCACGGATGGGGCCTGCGGGCAGCTAATCAGCGCAGCAGGCTGGCACGCCTGGCGCCCGGCGCACATACACATCAAGGTCTCCGCGCCCGGCTTCCAGCCCGTAACCCAGCAACTGTACTTCCCCGGCGATCCCCACAACGCGGACGACATCGCCTCGGCAGTCAAGCCCGAGCTCATGCTCGACCCGAAGCCGCGCACGGACGGTCAGGCCGGCGAAGAAGTGGTCTATAACTATGTTCTCGCCAAGGAAGGCCAGCACAAGTAAAAACCACCGCCACAACCAGTGCCGGCGCCTCGGCTCTTGCACGGACGGCGCCCCGGAGTGCCAACTCCGGGGCGCCCGTTTTTCCGCCATTCCCAGGAGCCAGAATGCCGCGATCCCGCCAGATCCCGCCCGCCATGCCCCACACGGAAGCCGCTGCGGCCCCGGAGTCTCAACCGCTGCTGGAACGCCCGGGGGTTCGCCCCGCCGGGGTCCGCCAACTCCTCCGTGACCTGGGCATGCCCTATGTATCGAACGGGGTGATCGGCCTCATCTTCGCCGGCTCAGGGCCGATAGCAGTCACGCTGGCCGTTGGAACGGCGGGCGGACTTACTCACGGCCAGCTTGCGTCCTGGGTGTTTGCCATCCTATTTTCAGGCGGGGCAGCAACCGTCTTCATGTCTCTCCTCTATCGACAACCCCTGGGCTTCGCATGGTCCATTCCCGGCACGGTGCTCCTCGGCCCGTCGCTGCAGCACCTGTCCTTTCCGGAGGTGGTCGGCGCGTTCTTCACGTCCGGATTGCTCATCCTCGCCCTGGGTGCCACCGGAATGGTGCGCCGGATCATGGCGGCGGTCCCGATGCCCATTGTCATGGCCATGGTGGCAGCTGTGTTTTTGAAATTCGGCACAGACATCGTCGCCTCAACGCAGGCGAACCCGGTGGTGGCTGCCCCGATGGTGGCCGTGTTCCTGGTCCTCACAGCCGTGCCCGCCCTGGGCAGGTTCCTTCCCCCGGTGCTCGGCACCCTTGTGGTTGGTTGCCTTGCCGTGGCAGCAAGTGGTCAATTTGCCCTCCCGGATGGCGGACCGATTCTGGCCACCCCGGTCTTCACCCTTCCTGAGTTCACCTGGGCTGCCCAGCTCGAGCTGGTTGTTCCCCTGGCCCTCACCGTGCTGTTCGTTCAGAATGGCCAAGGCGTCGCCGTCCTCCGTGCCGCCGGCCACAATCCGCCGATAAACGTCTTCGCCATCGCTTCGGGGGCTTTTTCCTTGCTCAATGCCGGATGCGGCGCCGTTTCAGCATGCGTGACCGGGCCCACGAACGCCCTGATGACGTCCTCGGGAAGCAGGCAGCGGCAGTACACTGCTGCCGTGGTGTACGGCGTCCTGGCCATGGCCTGCGCCCTCCTGGCCCCCACCCTCACCCGCCTCATGCTCGCAACCCCCAAGGAATTCATCCTCGCCCTGGGCGGCATAGCGATGCTGCGGGCTCTCCAGCAGGCCTTTGTGACCGCCTTCGCCAAGGCCTTCACCTTGGGGTCCCTGGTGACCTTCGTCGTGACCATCTCGGGTTTGAGTCTCTTCAACATCCACCCGGCGTTCTGGGGCCTCGTCATCGGCTACACGGTGTCACGACTCCTTGAGCCCACCGACCATGGCAGTCTCTGACGCCTATTCCACCGACCAGCCCAGCACAGGCAGCACCGGCTCAGGCGACAGCCACTCACTCCCCCGCCATTCTCGCTGCAACAACGCCGGACAGCGCCTGGCTGACGACAGGATTCAAGTGGGCTGCCCGAAAGCGCGGCCCAGTCCGGCACCAGTACGACCCGATCCAACGCCCAGGGTGTGCTGCACATTGTGCACACCCTCTTTCTTGCCCACTTCGCCGCCCCCAACCACGCTGCTTAAACGGCCGTTTGGGCGCGGCAGTTGTGTCTTGGGCGCGATTTCGCTCCGCTAAGAAAAGCAGCCCTCCGGAGCCGGACCGGCTGCAAACAAGCACCGCACAACGGGGCGGCCCTCATGCTGGAAATCAACGAACATCATGGCGGCGCGTTCCTCCTTTCCGAACAACTCATGGAGAAACGAACCGCAAACTACATGACAAACCGACAGACCGGCCCTCCATGAAGTGGGCACGGACCACCAACGCAGCCGAGCCCGCCGCCTCCAAGACCACAAGTCAGCGCCCTCGGAGGAGGACCACCCATCACCAGATGTAACCAACCTGCTGGCTGGGTACAGCTAGCGCGCCTGTTGTACTAGGACTCCTTGCGGCGCCCGCCAAAGATCATCGAGGC
Organism: Arthrobacter sp. ok909; assembly: GCF_900104405.1. Taxonomy (NCBI): domain Bacteria; kingdom Bacillati; phylum Actinomycetota; class Actinomycetes; order Micrococcales; family Micrococcaceae; genus Arthrobacter; species Arthrobacter sp. ok909. The sequence continues at coordinate 21,416 of NZ_FNJS01000046.1, forward strand.
CAGCGCCATGACCCCGGTGACGGTGAATACTGCCGGCCACGCCCCGATCTTCTTCGCCAGGGGGTGGGACGCGCCAAAGGCCGTAATATACGTGCCCGTGAGGGCGGCAGCCCGGGCCGAGCCAGCGTCGTTTTTCCAAACCGCGAAGGCGGCCAAGCCGCAGGCTGCCAAAATGGCGCCGCCTGCCTGCCTGTTCCCTGTATCGCGGGCGACCTTGTAGCCGAGCAGGAGACCGGTCTTGGCCAAGCCGGTCGAAATGATGCGAGACATTCGATCTCTCCTTCGGCGGAACGGATAAGCGTTAACTTAAGCATAGGTCCGGCACTTGGAAACGTAGTCGAGCCGACCGCTGATGCCAGCTGACGGCGGTCGGCTCTTCGACGTCGAATTCGGCGGCATGGCGGTGGACACCTTCGGCGCCACCCGCGCCGGCTTCTCCGCCACCCGCGCCGATCTCCCGCAAGGCCTTCGGCATCACCTGGAACGCCGCGCTCGAAGCCGGCGGCGTAATGGTCGGGGACAAAGTCACGATCACCATCGATTCAGCTTTCGTCCTTCCCGCCAGCTGATCCAGGCCCCCGGACCGCAGCCCGCTGAGGGCTGAGCTTTATCCCCCATCCCGATCAATCACCAGCCGCCGAAATCTCCGCGGCGCTCTACAAGGAGTTCACATGTCCACGAACACCGTTCTCACCCTGGTCGGCAGCCTGCGCGCCGGCTCCACCAACGCCCAGCTCGCCGAAGCCATCCAGCTCAACGCTCCCGAGCAGGTCGAGGTCCTCTTCCACGAGAGCACCCGTCCCGGATCTCCGTGCACCACGCTTATCGACGGCAAAAGAAAGAGGGGGCCTCGTAGTGCCGTGAAAAAGATCGGCCACGGCATTCCTGGTGCCCGTACAATCGCCCGATATGACACAGATCACGCAGTCGCCGCCGCGTCCCTCCTCGGGGGCCTCCCATGGCCGGGCTGGTAATACGGCATGATTCGCTTCTCCACGGCGGGCGTCCCCGAGCCGCGGCGGGTGGAACTGTGGGAGAACCACAATGCCAGGTCCCTGATTGGGCTCGGCTGCAGGACTCTCAATGACGCCTCCCTGGAAGCGACGGAGTACAACCTCCTGCTCCCCGGAATCCAGTTCGCCCATGTGGCAGCTAACCCGCACGTGGTTGAACGGACCCGCCGCCACATTTCGGCGACACCGGCTGACGCTGTCGTCGTCTATTTCAATTTGGACGGCGAAGCCTTCTTCTACCACCGGGACGGATGCGAGCTGCTTCGCCCCGGTCAGGCAATTCTGCATGACGCGGACCAGCCCTTCATGCGCGGCTTTTCCCATGGCCTCCGGGAGCTGGCATTGAAGGTCCCCCGCCCTGTTTTCAGGGAAATCTCGGGCCGCAACTCTGTCGGCAAGCCCCGGGTTTTCGAATTCGGGGGCAGCGGCGCAGCGAACAGCCACGCTTGTGCCCTGGTGGAACTGATGAAATCTGCTCTGGCAACCCAGGAATCGGACGGAGAACGTGTGGAGTCAGCCGCGCTTGGTTTGCTCCGTGTCCTCATCAACGGCGCCGGCGGGGACGACGGCCTGGGCCATTTCAGTGCCGCAAAGGCCTTTATTGCCCAACGGTTCCGGGATCCGCGACTGTCGGCGGCCCAAATAGCCGCCGCCGTCGGCATCAGCGAACGACAACTCTCCCCGATCTTCGCCGGAGAAGGCATCAGCGTTGCCCGCTTCATTCTTAACGAAAGGCTCGAGGCGGCACGCCGGAGCGCCTCGGCGCCCAATGCCGCGCGGCAGCCCCTGGGGCAGCTGGCGGCCAGTCTCGGATTTTCCTCACAGGCGCACTTCTCCCGCGCGTACAAGGACCGCTTCGGGATTACCCCCTTGCAGGGCCGACAATACAGCGCCGCGGGGCATTGATCCCCTGGCAGCGTTTTCGGGCACCCCCGCGGAGAAATCTTTTTGCACTTTTCCGCCGCCCTTTTTGCTGCTTTCCGCCTTTCCCGCCCTTCACCTCCCTGCCCGCGCTGTGAGGTGGAACACTGAAATGAAACCGAGGGGGCCCGCAGTGGGCAAAACGGGAGGAAAAACAATGGTGATTTTCAACGACGGGGTTGCTGAGACCGAGACCCTCGTCTCCAACGTCGTCAAGACTGACGTCCTGATCGTCGGGTCAGGCCCTGCCGGTTCGTCGGCTGCCCTGTTCCTGTCCTCGCTCGGTGTCCCCAACATCATGATTACCAAGTACCGCTGGACAGCCAACACGCCCCGGGCCCACATCACGAACCAGCGAACCATGGAGATATTCCGGGACCTGGGAATCGAGGAGCAGGTCCTCGCCGACGCCACCCCGCATAACATGATCGGTGACACGGTGTTCTGCACCTCGATCGCCGGCGAAGAGATCGGCCGGATCCTCACCTGGGGCAACCACCCGGCCCGCCACGCAGACTACGAGCTGGCCTCCCCTTCGATGAACTGCGACATCCCGCAGACGTACCTGGAACCGATCCTGGTGAAGAACGCCACCATGCGCGGCACGCAAACACAGTTCTCCAGCGAGTACGTCTCGCACAGCCAAGACCAAGACGGTGTCAGCGTCCGGGTGCTCAACCGGCTTACCGGCACCGAGTGTACCATCCGGGCTAAATACCTCATCGGCGCCGACGGCGCCCGGTCCAAGGTCGCCGCCGACATCAACCTGCCGTACGAGGGGCAGATGGACATTGCCGGTTCCATGAATATCACTTTCAAGGCGGACATCGCGGAACTCGTCGGGCACCGCCCCTCGGTGCTCTACTGGGTGGTCCAGCCCGGATCGAACATCGGCGGCATCGGCGCCGGCCTGGTGCGCATGGTCCGGCCCTGGAATGAGTGGCTGATCGTGTGGGGCTTCGACATCAACGACGGAACGCCCGAGGTGACGGAGGACGACGCCCGGCTGGTGGTGCGGAACCTGATCGGGGTGCCGGACCTCGACGTCGAGATTACCGGCATCTCCCTATGGGGCAACAATGAGCAATACGCCACCCGTCTGCAGGCCGGCCGCGTCTTCTGCGCCGGGGATGCCGTGCACAAACATCCGCCGAGCAACGGTCTGGGATCCAATACCTCAATCCAGGATTCCTACAACCTGGCGTGGAAGATCGCCGCCGTCCTGAAGGGGCAGGCCGGCGGGGAGCTGCTTCAGACCTATTCGGCTGGACGCGCCCCGGTGGCGAAGCAGATTGTGGGGCGGGCCAACAAGTCCGGCCGCGAGTTCGGGCAGCTCTTCGAAGCTCTCGGCGTCGACAAAGCGGAGACCGCCCGGGAGATGCTCGCGCTAATCGAATCCCGCAAGGACAACTCCCCAGAGGGAGCCGCCAAGCGACGGGCCATCCAGGACGCCATGGAGATCAAGAACTACGAGTTCAACGCCCACGGCGTGGAAATGGGTCAGCACTACGACCCCTCTGCAATCGTCCCCGACGGAACGGAAAAACCAGCGCCCGCCCGCGATCCTGAGCTGTACTACGAGCCGTCCACGCATCCGGGCGCGCGGCTGCCGCATGCCTGGATTGGAGACAACGTGCACAAGTACTCCACCCATGACCTCGCACCCTACGGCCACTTCACGGTTTTCACCGGTATCACCGGCAAGGACTGGTCAGCTGCGGCGCAGAAGGTCAGCGACCGGCTCGGCATCACCGTCGGCTCTGTCGTCATCGGCCCGGGCCAGGAAGTCACCGACCTGTACTTCGACTGGGCGAAACTGCGTGGCGTGGCCGAAGATGGTGCCGTGCTGGTCCGTCCGGACAAGCACGTCGGCTGGCGCGCGGACCGCTTGCCTGCCGATCCGGAAGGCGCCCTATACGGGGCCGTCGCCGCAATCCTGAACCGGGAGAACTGACTATGGGCCTGACTTTTGACCATGTAACTTTGGGCCAGCGGGTGCTGTTTGGCACCGGCAACGCTGCTGAGAACCTCGCCGCGGAAGCGGCCCGGCTGGGCGCGCAGCATGTCATGGTGATCGCCTCGGACCGCGAGACGGAAATGGCCCGCATCGTGGCTGCCGAGATCGAAGTGGCACTCTGGCACCACGACGTGGTCATGCACGTGCCGATAGAGGCAGCCGAGAAGGCCCGCGCCGCGGCGGCTGGGGCCGACATCGACCTGCTGGTCTGTATCGGAGGCGGTTCCACGACGGGACTCGCCAAAGCGATCGCGATGACCTCACGCCTGCCGATCATCGCCGTGCCCACCACCTACGCCGGCTCGGAAGCCACAAATGTGTGGGGCCTGACCAAAGCATCCCGCAAAACCACCGGCGTGGACGACGCCGTCCTGCCCGTCACCGTCATCTACGATGCGGCCCTGACGCTGTCCCTGCCCGTGGACATGTCCGTAGCGTCCGGTTTGAACGGCATGGCCCACTGCATCGATTCCATGTGGGCACCGCGGGCCGACCCCATCAACGCCGCCCTCGGCGCCGAGGGAATCCGCGCCCTCAGCCAAGGCCTGCCGCTCATCGCCGCCGACCCGTCCGGGACGGAGGGGCGCGAACAGGCCCTCTACGGCGCCTACCTCGCCGCGGTCGCGTTCGCCTCCGCCGGATCCGGGCTGCACCACAAGATCTGCCACGTCCTGGGAGGCACCTTCAACCTCCCCCACGCCCAGACCCACGCCACCGTGCTGCCCTACGTACTGGCGTTCAACGCCCCCGCAACGCCCGACGCCGCAGCCCGCATCGCCGTAGCCTTCGGCACCACCGACGCACTGACCGGACTCCAAGAACTCCGCAAACGCCTGGACGCACCCAAGGCACTGGCCGACTACGGCTTCACCGCTGAAGGGATTCCCGAAGCCGTCGCCGTCATCCTCCCCGCCGTACCCGCGTCCAACCCGCGTCCTGTCACCACCGAAAATCTCACACGCCTCCTTCAGGCAGCCCTCACCGGCGAAGACCCCCGGGCCCGTCTGGACCTCTGACCAAGCCCTTTGCCCGTCCAACTAACGTACGCCTTTCCACAAGACGCAGGAGTACAGCGCATGTCGAAAACCACCACCGCGGGGGCCACTGGGCTTCCCCGGAGATCTCGGACAGTGGGCCCTCTTAAAATGGGGGTCTACCGAAAGTAGAGATCAGCATGACCGCATCACGCAAGCGATTTACCCAGGAGTTCAAGGACGAGCTGTGCCGCGAGGTGATCAGCACGTCCAAGCCGATCAAGGACGTGGCCACCGCGTACGGTGTCGGCCCCGAGACGCTCCGCAACTGGCTGGTCAAGTACCGCGAGGCCAACGGCGGCACGGAGGCGGACCTGACGGTTTCGGAACGGGCCCGGCTGAAGGAGCTCGAGCGTGAAGTTCAAGAGCTGCGGGCGGAGACTGCGTTCCTGAAAAAAGCCAGCGCTTACTTCGCGCGGGAGCAGCGGTAGTGAGCAAGTATGAATTCATCGATTCCCAAAAAGCTGAGCCCGCCAATCTGAACCCGGTGGTGAGGATGTGCCGCTGGTTGGCCGTCTCGACGTCCGGTTTCTATCACTGGGCCACCCGTCCACAATCGGCCACCTCGGGGCGCCGGCAGGCCCTGACCGCGCGGATCCAGCACTTCTTCGAGGAGTCCGAGGGCACCTACGGCTACCGGCGCATCCACGCCGATCTCGCCGCGGAACAGACCGAGTGCTCTCCCGAGCTGGTGCGGCAGATCATGCGCCACCAAGGGCTGGTGGCCTGTCAGCCACGCCCGTTCCGCATCACCACCGAGGCTGACGCGCAGGCCGCCGCGGGCATGCCGGACCTCGTCAACCGGGACTTCAGCGCCGACCGCCCCGGGGTGAAGTTCGTCGGCGACATCACCTACATCCACACCTGGCAAGGATTCATCTACCTCGCCACCGTCATCGACTGCTACTCGAAGAAGGTCGTCGGCTGGTCCATCGCCGATCACATGCGCACCGAACTCGTCGCCGACGCGCTCAAGAACGCCGCCGCTACAACCCGGATCGAGCCGTCCGCGATCTGGCACTCCGACCGGGGCAGCGTCTACACCTGGGCCGATTTCAGGGTCCTGGTGGCCGGCCTGGGCATGCGCTCCTCGATGGGCCGCACCGGGGTGTGCTGGGACAACAGCATGGCCGAATCGTTCTTCTCAGCCCTGAAAAACGAGCGTGTCTACCGGACCGTGTACGCGACCAAATCACAAGCCCGGAGCGACGTCATTCGCTACATCGAGGGGTTTTACAACAGCCGGCGCCGGCACTCCGCACTCGGTTACCGGCGGCCCAACGAAGTCCACTATGGTTATCAACAGCCAGCCTTGGCAGCGTAGAAGAAACCACTCATTCCGCTGTCCGAAATCACCGCAGCAGCACACACCATCAGCCCGGAACAGGCCCTCGTAGAACGACAACTCGTAGACACCGTCGTCGCGTCCTTCAACAAAACCGAAGACCCCCGCCTTAAGCAGCTCATGCAGGCCCTGACCCGGCACCTGCATAACTTCGTCCGCGAAGTCCGCCTCACCGAGAACGAATGGAACACCGGAATCGAGTTCCTCACCGCGGCCGGCCACATCACCGACGACAAACGCCAGGAATTCATCCTCCTCTCCGACGTCCTTGGCCTGTCTATGCAGACCATCGCCATCAACAACCAGGCCTACAAAGGCGCCACCGAAGCCACCGTCTTCGGGCCGTTCTTCGTCGACGATGCCCCCGAAATCCCCCGCGGCGGCGACATTGCCGGCGGCGCGGCAGGGCAGCCCTGTTGGGTCGAAGTCACTATCACCGACACCACCGGAAACCCCGTCCCGGGCGCCCGAATCGAAGCCTGGGAAGCCGACGAGGACGGCTTCTATGATGTCCAATACGCCGATGCCCGCGTCGCAGCACGTGCGCGCCTGTTCGCCGACGACGACGGTAAATACTCGTTCTGGGGACTCACCCCGACCCCGTATCCCATCCCCCACGACGGGCCGGTAGGCAAGATGCTCGAGGCGACCGGACGCTCACCCGTCCGGGCCTCCCACCTGCACTTCATGGTCACCGCCCCCGGCCTTCGGACACTGGTAACACACATGTTCGTCGAAGGAGACCCGCAGATCGAGAGGTGACTCTGTGTTCGGGGACAAGGACTCGCTGATCAAACGCTTTGAAACCCAGCCCGCCGGCACACCCACCCCCGACGGCCGCGACCTCAGCAACCAGGCCTGGGCCCGTACCCGCTTCGACGTAATCCTCGCCCCCGCCCAGGTTTGAGCAGCTACTTTTATCTGGACCCCACCGCTCCCCGTACCCCGACTCCGAGCCCCACGCGGGCGTCCGCCGCCGAACTCTGAGAACCCCTAAGGCGCTGACGTGTCAGCATTGCAGCATGCTTCCGTTGTCCACAGCTGTGGACAATTCACCCGGGTCCCTTAACGTGATCCTCGGCGACGTTCCAGAGCAAGTGCAGACCAGTGTGGCCATTCCGTGCAGACGACTTCGGAAAATGACAGTGCGGCTTGGAACTCCGCCGCTCTGAGCGTCTTGCCACCATGTATCGCAACCTCCTGCTGGTTTTGCTGACATGAGCATTGGTTGCAAGAGACTTGCGGGGTCTATATGCGAAAACTGATCGGTTACGTCCGCGTCTCGACCAGGGAACAGGACTTCGACCAGCAGGTTCGGGACCTGCTCGCAGCCGGTGTGCGAAGTGATGACCTCTACACCGACCATGGGGTCAGCGGCGCCAGGGCATCGAGGCCGGCATTCAAGAGGGCGCTGAAAGCACTGCACGAGGGGGACACTCTGGTGGTCACCACGTTGGACCGACTGAGAGGGTCCATGGTGAACATGCTCGGCCTCGCCGAAAAGCTGCGGGCCGGGGGCGTCAACCTTCGAGCGCTGAACCTGGGCGGCGGGAATGTGGACACCGGCACCCCGATGGGATCCATGGTCTTCACCGTCATAGCGGCACTGGCCCAGATGGAACTCGAGATTAAGCGCGAACGCATCAACGACTCCGTCTCCAAACGCCGGGCCGCGGGGAAGGATCTGGGCGGGAGGCGGCAGCAGTTCAGCGACAGCCAGATCAGCAACGCCCGGCGCCTCATCGACGCCGGGGAGGCAGACACCCACGTCGCCCGTGACCTGGGTATATCGCGGGCGACCCTGTACCGGCGGATCGGAGAGCTGGACGCCAGGCAATGGATCACCTCTCAGACGCCCTGAGGCAGACCGGCAGCAGTGGCACCCGCACCGGCCGGCTCACCCTTCGGCCAGCTGATGCCAAACCGCCTCGGCGACTTCCGCTTTTGAAGCCAACTGTTGCCCCTGCCAACGATCGCCCATAGGCTCATCTATGTGAGTGGCGGGGACGGTATTCCGAGAAGCGGAACCGCCCAGCGACCCGTGAAGGAAATCAAGCATGGCTACAGGTACTGTCAAGTGGTTCAACGCCGAAAAGGGCTTCGGTTTCATTGCCCCTGACGACGGAAGCGCTGACGTGTTCGCACACTATTCGGCAATCGCCTCCAGCGGTTACAAGTCCTTGGACGAGAACCAGAAGGTTCAGTTCGACATCACCCAGGGGCCCAAGGGCCCCCAGGCTGAGAACATCCAGCCGCTCTAGCAGCCCCCGAGAGACTGGTCAGCCCTTGCGGCCGGCCAGTCTCTTGCTGTGTCCGCCCCGTCACCCGGCCGGTCGGGACGCGGGGGCCGGGCGGGTTCTTTAGCGGAAGCGGTCGGCAGCGTTTCTTTTGCCGGCGATTGACAGGTAGCTGACCACTGCTGCGATGCACGCGGCGAGGCCCAGACTGACGGGGCCGGTCCCCCAGCCGAGACCGCCCCGATCGACGGAAACGGCCGTCCAGTCGGCGAAGGACGCACCGAGGGGCCGGGTGAGGATGTACACGAACCAGAACGACGGAATCGCCGCAAGCCAGCCACGCCAATACCCGAAAGCGCCCACCCCGATCGCAGCGGCGAACACGACGCCCGACGCAAGATAGCCCAGGTCCAGGCTGTACGCGGTCATGTCGCCGGTCGCGGTGCCCAGGGCGAACGTCACCAGCACGGCGGTCCAGTAGAAGGCTTCGCGACGCCGGGTGTTCACGCTGTGGATCGACAGTGTGTCCTCGGACCGGTACCAGAGGAGAAAAACGGCCGACAGGGCGACAAGGAAGACCACCGC